>NZ_JRNX01000600.1 GCF_000786645.1 Halobacillus sp. BBL2006 | reverse complement strand
GCTTTTTTTTTTTCTCATTCTGGGGAAGCACTTGCGCTTTTCTGTATTGTCCAGCTCCAGCGTCTAGCCCTTCGAGGTCATAAGCAATCTCATTATGCGGCAAAGAACGCCGCGTCATGATTTTGCTTATGCTTGTCAGGGCTGTCAAGACGCTTGCGCTTTTCTAATTGTCCAGCTCCAGCGCCCAGATCCTCGAGCCATAAGTCTACCCCCTCTGTGAGGAAGAGCACCTCACTGAGGGTTTTGTCTTATGCTGTTCGGATCTACCAGGGCACTTGCGCTTTTCGACCATCAATTATAGAATGAGGGTTGGAGAAATCTACGTTGATGCGGGTTTAGGGGGATATTTTTGAATATAGTTCAATTCGTTGTTTCCATGTTATTGTTCTTTGTATTATTCTTCGGAATTTCTTTTCTTCTAAATATGATTTTAAGGTCATCATGGATCATGTCTATTGTCTACCCAGCTATCGTTTTATTAATTGTTGATGACTTTCCATGGACGAGATACTTTTCAGCACCTACGGAGTCATTTCCAGCAGTGTTTGAACACCTCGCTAATTTGAAGTTTATCGATATTTTTATTTTACTTAGTGGCTTTGCTGGTACGATTGTGGCAGGGGTTGTCATAAGATTCTTGAGGAAAAGTGGATATCAAATGTTTTAAGTTGAAAGCTGATGAAGGGCGTCTGTTGCCTCCGTCAGCTTTTTTTGTATAAAATTAACAAGCTTGGACATGATTACACCTAGAGGTGATTTTCATGAAAAAGCGTACGAAGAGAGTGCTGTACATCTTTTTATTCATCCTCGCTTTTTACAGCACTTTAGCGAATGTTTCCAACTTATCTATTACCGATCTGGATGAATGGATTGCGGCAAAAATCAATAAGGAATCGTTCGAAAGTACGTCGCTTGACGAAAAAGAAGTAATGATAAATGAGAAATCATTGAATGTTAAAAATGCGCAGCAACGGTATGTATCCAGTTCGACTGTAAAGGCAGCCCAGAGCTTAGCTGAGTCCATGGATCTGAGCCAATATCCTTCACACACTGTTGTAGCAACTGGTTACACGGCCGGGGAAGAATCCACTGGAAAAAATCCGGAACACCCTGAGTACGGAATTACATTTTCAGGTGTGAATGTTAAGCGGGATTTATATTCAACGATAGCGGCTGATTTGAGCGTCTTTCCAATCGGAACGGTTCTCTTCATCCCTGATTACGGATATGGTGTTGTCGCTGATAAAGGTGGCGCAATCAAAGGGAATGAACTGGACTTATATTTTCCTACAGTAGAAGATGTGTATAATCAATGGGGGAAGAAGACATTGGAAGTCTATATGATTAAAAAAGGTACGGGAAAATTGACTGAACAAGAGTTAACTCAGATGAACGAAAATGAAGCTTTGCAAGTTTTCCGTACTCAAATGAATAACGATTAATGAAAAGGAAGCCCCGCTCCATTCTGAGCAGGGCTTCCTTTTTTGAATTCAATAGATAAGCGAATGAAGCAAGAAGGTCAATAATATACCAGTTAACCCGCCAAAGAAGACTTCTATGGGCTGGTGACCCAACAACTCTTTTAATTCTTCTTTCTTCTGAAATTCCTCTTTATTTCCCCAATCTCTCGCTTCGCTTACGAAACGATTAAAATCTTTCAAAAGGATATTCAGCATGATGGCTTGTTCACCTGTTTGTCTTCGCACCCCGGTCGAATCAAACATGACAATGATTGAGAATACGCAAGCTACTGCAAAAATCGGAGAATCGAATCCACGCTCGATTCCAACCCCTGTAGCCAGTGCGGTAACGGCCGCTGAGTGACTGCTTGGCATTCCTCCAGTACTAAAGGCGAGGCTCGCGTTAAAATTTCTTGATGCGATAAACTGTATCGGAACCTTTACTACTTGTGCGAAAAAAATAGAGGCAATTGAGGCCCATAAGGGGAAGTTTTGTAGTAAATCCAACAACATGGTGACATCCTTTCCAAATAGACGAGGTTATTATGTAATCGTAATTTTATAACGTTGCATTCGAAGAGAACATTGTCATTATATCACAATTCTGGCTCATTCGTCTTAAAGAAAGTTTTTTTGTATACTAGTCTTTAGAGGTGATTTTTGTGTTTATTATTCAAAAAAATGAATTGGAAAAAGATCAGACGCTGGTCATTGGTCTGTACAAAGGAAAGACCAGAAATGAGGTTTCCAATAAAGCGGACCACCCCTGGGGGGAAGCCTTAGAAGCGTACATAAAAAGTGGTGATGTTTCCTACCAGTATAAAAATTTATCCAAAATCCTTTATCCTTCCGAAGATAGATTGACAAGACTATATTTCATTGGATTGGGAGTAAGCGAAGAGGTAACGAGGAATGCTTATAGAAAAGCTATAGGTTATGCATTTAAATCGATGTTAAAAGAAGGTCATGAAGAGATAAGTCTGGACTTTGACAGTTTGTGCCCTGCATCCCTTTCACTGGAAGAATGTGCTGAGATCATAGGAGAAACTGTCTTTACCTCAACCTATCGTCTGCCTTCATTTAAGACAGATGAACAGGAACCTAAATCAATTAAAAAGGTGAACCTCGTCTATGAAGGGGATGAGAGGGTTTTATCGGATGCTTTGAAAAAGGGGTATGCCCTCGCAGAAGGAGTAAATACAGCCCGCCGTCTTGTCCATTTGCCTGCAAACATCCTGACACCAACAGAACTTGCTGAGTTTGCGAGAACATTAGCAGAAGATCATGAATTTGAGATTGATGTACTCGATAAAGAGGATATGGAAAAGTTAGGGATGGGGGCACTGCTTGCTGTTAATCAAGGGTCAGTCGAACCACCTAAGATGATTGTTCTAAGATATCAAGGACTGGATAATTGGGAAGATGTGACGGCTTTTGTCGGTAAAGGCATTACTTATGATACAGGTGGATATTCCATTAAGACTAAAACAGGAATGCCTGGGATGAAGGGGGATATGGGAGGCGCTGCTGCTGTTCTTGGAGCAATGGATACAATCGGACGGCTGAAACCGAAAAAGAACGTCCTTGCTGTTATCCCTTCTTCGGATAATATGATTTCTGGAGAGGCATTCAAGCCGGATGATGTCATTTCGTCCATGAGTGGAAAGACCATCGAAGTATTGAATACAGATGCAGAAGGACGGTTGGCTTTAGCAGACGGAGTCACCTATGCTAAGAGCGAAAAGGCTGAGCGGATTTTTGATGTAGCCACGCTTACGGGCGGGGTTGTAACGGCGTTAGGATCATGGATGACAGGTGCAATGACAAATGATCAGATTCTTTTCGCAGAACTTCAGTCTATTGCAGAGGATATGGGGGAGCCGATTTGGCAGCTGCCTTACAACGATGATTATAAGGCTCAAGTTCGAAAAAGTGAAATTGCAGACTTAAATAATTCTCCTACAAGGAAAGCACATGCCATTATGGGAGGAGCATTTGTTGGCGCTTTTGTAGAGGATACGCCCTGGGTACATTTAGATATCGCAGGGACCTCTATTGCAGAGTCATCTCATGATTTGGGACCTAAAGGCCCGACAGGAGTCATGGCTAAAACATTAGCTGGATACGTGTTAAAATAGTGAATCGATACCTGGGTGAACGTTTGCCCGGGTATTTTTTTACAAAAGTAGGTACTTACCCACTCGAAAATGGACTGTCTGTATAAGATACATAGAAGTTCATTTAGGGAGGGGAACAGTCATGTCCCTTCGTTATAACTCCCCTGTTGGAAGCGATTTTGAGAGCTTAAAATCTTATGCTGGACAGTACGTGGTTGTATCTACAATAGAATGGGAATACCGAGGGAAACTTGAGGTTGTGACGACCGAAGGACTTGTCCTGACTGTGGGGGATTTGATTCATACGATTGATATGAAGAAAGTCAACGCGATCACACCAAAATAAATACACCCCGCTACATGTAGGGGGTGTCTTCGCTATTTAATCTTGAATTGCAGCTTCAAGAGCAACTTCAATCATATCATTGAATGTTGTCTGACGCTCTTCGGCAGTCGTTTCTTCGCCTGTAAGGATGTGGTCGCTTACAGTCAAAACAGAGAGTGCCTGACGATTGTATTTAGCTGCTAATGTATAAAGAGCTGTCGTTTCCATTTCTACAGCTAACACATTATATTTAGCTAAAAGGTTGAAAAGGTCCATCGCCTGGTCACGGTAGAAACTGTCACTCGTGAATACATTCCCGACGCGAAGTTTCAGTCCTTTATTTTCTCCAGCATCATAAGCGTTTTTCAATAAGTTGAAGTCAGCCGTTGGAGCGAAATCGATGCCTCCAAAAACCATGCGGTTCATTTGTGAATCTGTCGTTGACGTAGAAGCCAAGATGACGTCACGGACTTTTACATCGTTTTGAAGAGCACCACAAGAACCTACACGAATCAGTTTCTGGACACCATAGCTTTCCATTAGTTCGTTGACATAGATAGAGATTGAAGGTACCCCCATTCCTGTTCCTTGAACAGAAACCCGTTCTCCCTTATAAGTACCAGTGTAACCATACATGCCACGGACTTCGTTGTAGCAAGTGACACCTTCTAAGAAGTTTTCTGCAATATATTTAGCACGCAATGGGTCGCCAGGTAATAAAATTTTATCTGCAATATCTCCTTGGTTTGCTCCGATGTGTGTTGTCATAGGAATTCCCTCCTCAATATCTTTAACTATTTAAAATTACCACACCACTTTGCAGAAGACAAATAACCTTGTATTCTCAATAAAGTTGTTACAATATATAGGGTAGAAGGAACGGTGGAAGGGTAAAGAAAGCTACCTTCCTTTTCAATCAAAAAAATGTTAACTCAGCATGAAATGAGTAAAAATAGGTTCTGGTATAATCACTAAGTATAGGATGAAAGTAAGGAGTGTATGTGTCGTGAATATATCTATATCCCAATTGCCTGGAATCGGACAAAAAATATCGTTAATAACAGGCGAGGATAGTATGCTTGTTTTGATTGTCCATCATACAGGGAAAAGGGAGCTTTATTTTTTTGAAGATGCGGATAGTGAAGAAGCAGATTTTGCTATGGACCTCACTTCTGATGAAACGAGAGAGTTAGGTGCACAATTGTTAGGTGCCACTTACCAACCTGTTGATGCAGACAAATTAAAGATTTTCCAAAATCAAATTGTCATTGATTGGGTAGAATTGAAAGAAAAATCGAGTCTCGCTTTTAAAACCATTGAAGAATCTGAGATACGAAACAAAACAGGAGCCACTATCATTGGAATCGTGAAAGGTGACGAAACGATAGCGATACCTGAAGCGGATACCAAATTACAGCCAGGAGATGTCATCATGACCATTGGGAAACAGGATCAAATTGATACCTTATCCGACTTGTGTAAAGGAGAGGAATGATGACTGTTGCATTTTGAATTTCCAGCTCTGCTAGGTGCGGGGCTTATTTTGCTATTCATATTTTACTTAGGTTTTTTGAGTCTAAAAATTAAAGTGCCAAACGTCATCCTTTATATTTTACTTGGGATCATCATAGCAGATTTTGTCCATGACAGTGAGCTGCTTCATTTTGCAAGTGAAATAGGAATTGTCTTATTGTTTTTCCTTTTAGGACTTGAATTTAGCGTGAAACGTTTAGGTGGAATAGCGAAAAAAATATGGCCATCAGGACTGCTTGATGTTTTTCTTAGTCTCGGTGTAACAACGGGAATAGCCTTATTGTTCAATTTGGATTTATTTTCAAGCTTCCTTATTGGTGGTCTGGCTTATGCGACGAGTTCATCCATCACAGCAAAGCTTTTGGATGACCGCGGGCGTATGGCGAACACGGAAACGGAGTTCATTTTAGCTATTTTGATTTTTGAAGATTTGGTCGCTCCAATCGTCGTAGCGATTTTGTTCGGAGTGAGTACGGGGGAGAACTTCTCATCGCTCACCTTTATCATCCTTGTTGGAAAAATCGTCGGGTTGACCGTTTTAGCGGTTCTCCTTGGGAAAACCGCATTTAAGCGGTTTGAAAAGTTTCTCGATCGCATTGATGATGAGGACTTCAAAATTGCATTACTCGTAGGGATTGCGCTTGCCTATGGTGGACTGGCTCTATACCTTGGATTATCTGAGGTGTTGGGAGCATTTCTGGCAGGTATGATGCTGGCTGAAATCGGAAGGATAGAAAAAGTCGAGCAAACGGTCTTTCCTGTTCGAGATCTCATGCTTCCCACCTTTTTTATCTATTTCGGTACAACCATTGAGCTAGGAGATGGAGTTCCGATGGTGGCGTTGCTGATCGCAGTTATAGTATGGTCTGTTATCGCGAAGGTGCTCCTGGGAGTCCTTGGGGGACCGATGTACGGGTTGTCCAAACGTGTCTCGTTAAGAGCCGGATTATCCTTGTGCGCCCGAGGTGAGTTTTCTGTCGTAATTGCAAGTGTTGCAACAGGGATTCTAAAAGTGTTCAGTGGACTATATATTTTAATTGCAGCATTCGTCGGAATGATTCTTTTCGAACAAGCTTCAAAAATCACCAATAAAGTGTATGGGAAACCAGTGAAGAAAAAGAAGAATTTAAAGGTGCCTGGAAATTAAATGAAGAGAGGTCGCCGAAGAAGTGGCGTCCTCTCTTTGATTATTGTTTGAAATATTGGTTTTCTAGATCTTCTAATTGTTTATAGGCCTGCTGGTTGAACTCCGTTTCTCTTCTTGTCAATTTTGCTTTTAAGGTTTCAATCGATTGGGCTAAGGATTCTTTATATTCAGGAATTGAAGAGCTTTCATAAGGATGGACGGCTTCCTTTTGGATATTAGCTTTTTCATTGTAACTGAGTGCCTTCCTTTGGTGGAAAAACACGCCATCCGTTTTACCAGGATTGTGCAGGTCTCCTTGCATCGGATGTTTTTCAACAGCAAGAATCTTAACTAAATAAAAGCGATTTCGATCTTCCACAACCTCCCCTACATAGATCCCCGATTTGTAATGAGCTTTGACGATACTGCCAATAGCCAACTCTGACATACAATCTCCCCCTTTTTCTGTATTGTATCAAAGAATGGAATTGTGAAGAAATCATGAAGAGCGTGAAGAACGAGGAGGTTATCTGCTATAATGAGGGAACAAGGGAAGGATGTGATGCTCCTATGATGGAATTTCTTTATTTTCCAGAAGACAAAAGCGAGTACATTCCCGCTGTTCTTTCATTACTTGTATTCGTTATCGCAGCAGCTATTACCATGATTTTCATTATAAAAGCTTCTCAAAAGGAAGAGAAGAAGACAGAAGAAAACTACCACCTAAAAGAACACGAGAATGAGAATTGACAAAACCACGCCGGAGGAAATCCAGCGTGGTTTTTGTTATAGATTTTAGTAGGTTGGAAATACTAATTCAATAAAAGTTAGTATGATTGAGGTGTAAGGATGAAGAAATGGATAGGCTTCACCTTGTTTGGTCTTGTGTTACTTGCCGGATGTACAGGGGATCAACGGTCTCCTTTAGATACGTCGATCTATAACCAAACCAATGATAAAATCGGTACAGCTTCCTTAAAGGAGACCCCGGATGGAGTAGAGATGACTCTAAAAGTCGAGGGACTAGAACCAGGCGTTCACGCTGTTCACATTCACGAATTTCCTGAATGTGAGGCGCCGGATTTTAAAAGTTCAGGCAATCATTTCAATCCAAAGGCAAAAGATCATGGGCTGATGAATACAGAAGGAGCGCATGCAGGGGATATGCAGAATGTCGAAGCAGATGCCAGCGGATTGGTTGATGCGAAGGTGATGCTTCCTGAAGCGAAGTTGAAAGAAGGCCAAATGTCTCTGTTGCGAAAAGAAGGGACATCGATTGTGATTACTGACGGACAGGATGACGGGATGACACAGCCGGCAGGAAACTCAGGTGACAGGATTGCTTGTGGAAAAATCACATTGAACGCCGATAAAGATGAAGCTAGTGACCCGACAGAACCAGATAAAAAACAAGAGAA
>NZ_JRNX01000599.1 GCF_000786645.1 Halobacillus sp. BBL2006 | reverse complement strand
GCAAGGCGCTTTTTGACCAATCAACAGATTTACGCTATTCCATATCCATGACTACTCGCGACCCTCGTGAAGGAGAAGTGGATGGGGTGGATTATTTTTTCAAGAGCCGTGATGAATTCGAAGAGCTGATCAGTCAAGGACAGCTGATCGAACACGCTGAATACGTAGGCAATTATTACGGTACACCAAGACAATACGTGGAAGAGACTCTTGATCAAGGAAAAGATGTATTCCTTGAGATTGAAGTCCAGGGTGCTTTGAAAGTCCGCGAAAACTTCCCTCAAGGTGTCTTTATCTTCTTAATTCCACCTTCTTTAGAAGAATTAAAAGATCGTATCGTCAACCGTGGAACAGAAACCGAAGAAAAAGTAAAAAACAGACTACTTGCGGCGAAAGAAGAAATTGATATGATGGATGCTTACGATTATGTTGTTGTAAATGACGAAATTAATCATGCCGTAACAAAAGTCCAATCCATCGTTTCCAGTGAACATTGCAAACGTGAGCGTGTTGCAAACCAATATAAGAAAGCATTGGAGGAATAAATCATGATGTTAGAACCATCCATTGATTCATTGCAGAAACAGATTAAGTCTAAATATACGCTGGTTACATTGTCAGCAAGAAGAGCACGTGAACTGAAACAAGGAAGTGCACCAATGATTGATAATCCTACTTCTCATCAACAAGTGGGAGTTGCTTTAGAAGAGATTCGTGATGGAAAACTGAGCTACACGTATTCCGACGAAATCCAGTCTCGTACAGAAACAACATAAAGCTTTAAGCTTCTCTCATATTGTAGCAAAAGCCGCGCTATTACAACCTAATAAGCGCGGTTTTTCTTATCAGTTGGTAGAAAATAGAATAGCTTCAATTAGATTTGATAGATTCATGATTAAAGGAGTGTTGTCGGATGTTAGATGGGAAGAAAATCGTACTAGGGGTATCTGGAGGAATAGCCGCTTATAAAGCAGCTGCTTTGACGAGTAAGCTAATCCAGGCTGGAGCTGAAGTGAAAGTAATTATGACTGAAAGCGCACAAAAATTTGTTGCTCCGACTACATTCCAGGCTTTATCAAGACAACCGGTTTACAGAGACACTTTCAATGAACAGGATCCATCCCAAATCCAGCATATTGATGTGGCAGACTGGGCCGATTTGTTTCTTCTTGCACCTGCGACGGCAAACATCATAGGAAAACTCTCAGGAGGGATCGCGGATGATATGCTGACAACAACTTTGTTGGCAACGGAAGTCCCTGTTTATTTAGCCCCAGCTATGAACGTACATATGTACAGTCATCCGGCTGTGATGAAGAACATGAAGCAGTTAGATGAGTGGGGGTTCAAATTCATTGAACCAGGAGAGGGTTACCTTGCCTGTGGATACGTTGGAAAAGGTCGTTTAGAAGAACCGGAAACAATTGTTCAAGTACTTGAAGAAGAGCATAAGAAAAAGCAGCTGCTTAAAGGTGTAAAGGTGTTGATTACAGCAGGCCCGACAAGGGAAAAAATCGACCCTGTACGCTTTTTCACAAACCCTTCGACAGGGAAAATGGGTTATGCACTAGCCCGGCAAGCGTCGTTCTTTGGAGCAGATGTAACCTTGGTCTCAGGACCTGTGGACCTTCCTACTCCTGGTGGGGTCCACCGAATTGATGTGACCACCGCGGAAGAGATGTATCAACAAGTCCTTGAGCATTACCATACGAGTGACCTGGTCATTAAATCTGCAGCTGTCGCTGATTATCGTCCAAGAGTGACTTATGATCACAAAATGAAAAAATCTCCTGGAGATTATGTCGTAGAAATGGAACGGACGAAAGACATCTTAATGGAACTGGGAGAAAGGAAGGAACACCAGTACTTAATTGGGTTTGCAGCCGAGACTCAAGATGTAGAAGATTATGGTAGACAGAAGCTGGAAAAGAAAAATCTTGATGCCATTGTCGTCAATAATGTATCCGAAAAAGGGGCCGGATTTGGTCATGACACGAATGTCTCGCTTTGGCTGACTAAAGATGGGGATAAGAAAGCTTTTCCTCTTATGTCCAAAGAAGAATTGGCAAAAAACATCCTGGAAGAATCAGCCCGGCACATAAAGGATGGATCTTCGTGAATATAGCAAACGTAATTGTGGATGTAGCTTCGCAAAATACGAATCGTCCTTTTGACTATAAAATACCAGAAAAATATGTAGGCATTGTCCAGCCAGGTGTACGCGTCATCATTCCATTTGGGCCTCGAAAAATCATGGGATATGTTGTTTCGCTCTCAGATTACACTGACTTTGATAAAGTTAAAAACATTATTGATGTGCTGGATGTAACACCTGCATTGACGAATGAACTTCTCCATCTCGGTAAATGGTTATCTCAGCAAACACTCAGCTATTATATATCCTGTTTACAAGTGATGCTCCCCCAAGTAATGAAAGCGAAGTATCGGAAAGAGCTTTGGAAGCTGTCAGAAGAACAGCTGGATTCAGAGCTTGATGCTGTTTTTGATGGAAGAGCCGTCATTGATTATGAGGAATTCGAACAAGCGGACGTGAGTTACCATGTTCTTCGTAAGCACATCGATGAAGGAGAAGTCGATGTGCATTACGAAGTGAAGAGCAGGGAAACGAAAAAGGTAACACCGATGGTCGAATCGAAAATGGACGAGATGGAGCTTGAGGAAGTACTTGTCGATCTTTCTCCACAGGCCAAGAAGCAACGGGCGATCGTTGAGTTCTTGATGGAAAACCAGGAACCAATGCCGAAAAAACAATTGCTTGAAACACTTTCAACGACTTCTGCTTCCTTAAAACCACTTGTTAGTCAGGGAGTCATCCGGGAATACAAGCAGGAGGTATTCAGAGACCCTTATGAGAACAGGGAATTTGAACGGACGCAGCCTTTTGAACTAACAGATGAGCAGTCACAGGCAATTCAACCGATATTGAAAACGATTGAAGAAAAGAGCCATGATGTTTTTCTGCTGCACGGAGTAACGGGCAGTGGAAAAACGGAGGTCTATCTGCAATCCATACAGCAAGTTATTGATGATGGAAAAGAAGCAGTTATGCTCGTTCCTGAAATCGCACTTACCCCTCAGATGGTAGAACGGTTCAAAGGCCGATTCGGTTCGAAAGTAGCCGTTCTCCACAGTGCTCTATCTGCAGGAGAAAAATATGATGAATGGAGAAAGATTCAGAGAAAAGAAGTACAAGTAGTCGTTGGTGCACGGTCAGCCATCTTTGCCCCTTTTTCAAATATTGGGCTCATTATCATTGATGAGGAACATGAAACAAGTTACAAGCAAGAGGATCGAACTCGTTATCATGCGAGGGACGTTGCGATCGAGCGGGCAAAGACCCATAAGTGTCCGGTCGTTCTGGGCAGTGCAACGCCTGCTCTTGAAAGCTATGCGAGGGCGGCTAAAGGTAATTATCAATTGTTGACACTATCCAAGCGAATGAACGATGCGGTTATGCCTGAAGTTGAGCTTGTCGACATGCGTGAGGAACTTCATGAAGGCAATCGTTCTATGTTTTCTCGTATTCTCAAAGAGAAAATTGAGGATCGACTGACTAAAGGAGAACAGGTCGTACTCTTTTTGAACCGCCGGGGCTATTCCACCTTTGTTATGTGCCGTGACTGCGGTCATGTTCAGGAATGTCCTCATTGTGATATTGCCCTTACCTATCACAAAAATCAAAACCGATTAAAATGTCATTATTGTTCCCATGAGGAACCAATGCCGACTCAATGTCCAGAGTGTGAAAGTAAAACGATCCGCTACTTTGGAACTGGGACGCAAAAAGTCGAGGAGGTCATCCAGCAGCTTATTCCTGAAGCGAGGGTTCTCAGGATGGATGTAGATACAACCCGGCGGAAGGGTGCCCATGAGCGGCTGCTTACAAAATTCGGTGATAAAAAAGCTGACATCCTTTTAGGGACACAGATGATCGCGAAAGGGTTAGATTTCGGAAATGTTACACTGGTTGGAGTGTTAGCTGCAGACGCGATGCTCAACCTTCCAGATTTCCGCGCATCCGAAAAGACGTTCCAGTTGCTCACTCAAGTGAGTGGAAGAGCCGGGCGCCACGACAAACCTGGAGAGGTTATTGTTCAGACGTATACACCTGACCATTATAGTATTGAACTAGCGAGTCAATATGAATATGAACACTTCTTTAACGAAGAAATGAAAATAAGGAAAGCGTTCAACTATCCGCCGTATTACTTCTTAACTTTGTTTACGGTATCCCATCCCAACCAGTTGAAGGTTCAGGAAGTGACACAAAAAATCGTCCAGTTTATGCAGCAGAAGTTATCGGATCAGTCTCATGTCCTTGGACCTACCCCTTCAGCACTGGCCAGGATCAATAATAGATATCGCTATCAATGCATGGTAAAATACAAGAGGGAACCAGAGCAGCGAAAGCTGGTAGAACGGATACTGCATTATTATGAAGATGAAATGAAACAAGAGAACGGACTACAGATCACAGTAGATTTTCAACCGTATCAGTTGATGTAAGAAAGGAGATACACTTCATGACACGCATTGCATTTATGGGGACGCCTGATTTTGCTGTCCCAGTACTTGACCGCATCGTAGAAGATGGTTACGAAGTGGTCCTAGCCATCACCCAGCCAGACCGCCCAAAAGGAAGAAAAAGGGTGATGACACCTCCACCAGTAAAAGCGGCAGCTGAGAAGCATGAAATTCCTGTTTTTCAGCCTGAAAAAATTAAAAATGAATATGAAGAAGTATTGAAATACGAACCGGATCTTATCGTTACAGCAGCTTTCGGTCAAATTCTTCCTGAGGCATTGCTTGAAGCACCTACATACGGCTGCATCAACGTTCACGCCTCCCTTTTACCTGAGTTAAGAGGCGGTGCGCCGATCCATTACGCCATACTGCAAGGGAAAAAGGAAACAGGTGTTACAATCATGTATATGGTCAAAAAACTCGATGCAGGCGACATGCTTGCTAAAGTGACTGTTCCGATCGATGATCATGATCACGTTGGCACACTGCATGATAAACTTTCTGTGGCTGGAGCGGATTTACTCGCTCAAACACTACCTTCATTGCTGGAAGGAAAAATAAAGGCAGAAGTGCAGGAGCATGAAAAAGCTACGTTTGCCTCTAATATAAAAAGAGAACAGGAACTCATTGATTGGTCGAACGATCAGCAAACGGTCTATAATCATGTCCGCGGAATGCACCCCTGGCCTGTGGCTTACACGTATTGGAATGGGAAACCTATGAAGATATGGTGGACAGAAAAAGTAAATGGCACGTTTGATCAAAAGCCGGGGACCGTCGTTGCTATTGAAGATAACGGTTTCCTCGTGCAGACAGGTGATCGAAAAGCTGTCAAAGTTACCGAGTTACAACCTTCCGGCAAAAAGAAAATGGACGGGGAAGCCTTCATTAACGGCGCTGGTCAGGCGCTTTCTGTAGGTGATCGTTTGGGGGAGAAAGATGAGTAAATATGTTTTAAGAGAAACAGCTCTTCACCTATTGACAAGGATTGGTGAACAAGGCGGTTTCAGTCACGTGTTGCTTGATCGTGAAATCAAAAAGCAAAATCTATCTACACAAGACGGAGGTTTGCTGACTGAAATCGTTTATGGAACATTACAGCGAAGAGACTTGATTGATTTTTATTTGCAACCTTACTTGACCAAGCAGAAAAAATTGAAACCTTGGGTGAAATGGTTGTTGTATATGTCCGTTTATCAGATGAAGTTTTTGGAGCGCGTACCCGACCATGCAATTCTTCATGAAGCGGTGGAGATTGCCAAGAAAAAAGGTCATAAAGGGATTTCATCGCTTACAAACGGAGTGCTTAGAAATGTTCAAAGAAATGAAGCAAGAGATCTGAATGAGATCCATGACCCCATTGAGCGCATTGCTATTGAAACGAGTCATCCGAAATGGCTTGTGGAACGGTGGATGGAGCAATTTGGGGAAACGATAACGATTGAAATGTGCCGCGCAAACATGCAGCACTTACCGATGTCTGTCAGGATTCAGCCGCTAAGGATTTCCAAATCAGAAGCGATGCAAGAGCTTGTAGACGGTGGTTATGAGGTAGAAGAAAGCATTTTTTCTAGTCAAGGTCTTATCATTAAGAAGGGAAATATCTTGAACCATCCATTATTTAAGAATGGAAAGCTGACAGTACAGGATCAGAGCTCCATGCTTGTCGCTGAGATGATGGATCTGGAAGAAGGCTTGAGTGTGCTTGATGCTTGTAGTGCTCCTGGAGGCAAAACAACTCATATCGCTGAGATGATGAAAGACGAAGGTCAAGTTCTTGCGTATGATTTACACGATAAAAAGGCTAAAATGGTAAGTAAGAAAGCAGAACAGCTGCAACTTACTTCGATTGAAGCTTCTCAGGCGGACTCAAGAAAGCTGCAAGATATTCATCCTGAACATTCATTTGATAGGATCTTACTTGATGCACCCTGCTCAGGGCTAGGAGTATTAAGAGGGAAGCCTGACATCAAATATCATAAAAAAGAAGAAGATATATACGCTTTGAGAAAAATCCAGGACGACCTTCTTGCTCATTTGGCTCCATTAATGAAGGAAGACGGAAAGTTCATTTATAGTACTTGCACGGTTGATAAGCATGAAAATGAGGAAGCCGTCAAGAGTTTCTTAAACGACCATCAGGACTTCACTGTCGATCCCTCCTTCATTAAAGATTTGCCTGAACCATTACGGAAATCAGTAGGGTTAAGCGAATATGGGTTACAAATTTTTCCTCAACAGTGGGATACGGATGGTTTTTTCCTCACAAGATTCGTGAAAAGATAAACCTTTTAACCAAGGGTGGTAAGCACTAGCGTAAAATGAGACTGTTTCCCCAGTTTTTAGGGCAAGCAGCACCAACCAGAAACGAGGTGAGTCCATGAATGGCTATTTTCTAACAGATCAAGGAAAAGTGAGAAATCATAATGAAGATTCAGGGGGAGTTTTTAAAAATGACTCTGGACAAATTCTTGCTGTAGTTGCCGATGGAATGGGTGGACACCGTGCAGGAGATGTTGCAAGCGAACTTGCGACATCTCATTTACATAAGAGGTGGCAAGAAGCTGAAGAATTAAAGACCCCTGGCCAATCCGAACAATGGGTAAGAGAATCGATTGAAGCGGTGAACCACAAAATTAAAACGTATGCGGACGAACACGATGATTGTTACGGTATGGGGACAACTATTGTCGTGGCCGTGTGCACGAGTCAGTTTGTGACGATTGCCCATATAGGAGACAGCCGCTGTTACATGGCTAATTCTTACGGATTCAAGCAGGTCACTGAAGATCATTCTCTTGTTAATGAACTTGTTCGTTCAGGACAGATAACAGAAGAACAGGCAGAGCACCACCCTAGGAAGAACGTGCTTCTTAAAGCATTAGGGACGGAATATGATATATCTGCGGATATTCATACTTTAGGATTCGAACATGAAAACCGTATCTTATTATGTACGGATGGTTTAACAAATAAAGTCGGTGATGAAGAGCTTTCGGAACTATCGGAATTTGCAGGGGATTGGGCTGAATTTTGCCAGAAGTTCGTGGAACTTGCTAACGAACGTGGTGGAGAAGACAATATTACACTTGCCGTTGTGCATTATGACAGTACAGATGAGAAAGAGGGTGCTGATTAATGCTGAACGACCGTCTCCTTAATGAGCGTTATGAAATAGGGGAGATGATAGGCGGCGGTGGAATGGCCAACGTCTATTTGGCTCACGACGTCATACTCGACCGTAATGTCGCAATAAAAGTTCTGCGCCTTGAACACGGAAATGATGAAGAATTTATAGCCAGATTCCATAGAGAAGCACAATCCGCTACAAGCTTGTCCCATCCCAACATTGTCAACATTTATGATGTCGGAGAGGAAGACGACATTTATTATATGGTGATGGAGTATGTGGATGGAATGACGCTGAAACAGTACATTCAACAGCATAGTCCGATAGAAGTTTCAGAGGCTGTAGACATAATGAAACAAGTAACTTCAGCAATTGCCCATGCTCATGAAAATGAGATTGTGCACAGAGACATTAAGCCACAAAATATTCTCATTGACCATTACGGCCATGTGAAAGTAACAGATTTCGGAATAGCTATGGCTTTAAGTGCGACAGCTTTGACTCAGACGAACTCTGTACTTGGATCTGTTCATTACCTCTCTCCTGAACAGGCTAGAGGAGGCATGGCCACGAAGAAGTCTGATGTTTACTCACTTGGGATCGTTTTCTTTGAATTATTAACAGGCCGGCTCCCTTTTTCAGGAGAGTCTCCTGTCTCGATTGCTTTGAAGCATTTACAGCATGATACACCGTCTTTAAAGAGATGGATTGAGGATTTGCCTCAAAGTGTAGAAAACATTGTGTTAAAAGCGACAGCTAAGGATCCGTTCCATCGTTATGAATCAGTTGTAGAAATGGAATATGACCTGGAAACTTCACTGGAGCCGGAACGCCAACATGAACCTGCATTCCAGCCTCCTGATGAGGACGACGGTGAAAAAACAAAAGCGATTCCAGTTATTACTCAGGATAATTATGGCGAACAGCCTGAAGAGAACACCATTGTTCATAGTCAATCCACTACACAAACCATCGTCAATGAACGAACGGATTCTAAGAGCACGAATACTAAAGAATCGACGAAGAAAAAGAAGAAA
>NZ_JRNX01000062.1 GCF_000786645.1 Halobacillus sp. BBL2006 | reverse complement strand
GCTCGTTTTCTTTTAATTTTATTTTTCGTTCTCACCGTGCTGATTCTTTCTTATAGTTATTGGGATGAATGGTTTGAAGATTCAACTCTATTTTCGTTGATCGATAGCTCATACCATGGAGAAGTAAAGATAGATAGTATCCGAAAAATGAAACCCTAACCTCGACAGATTAGGGTTTTTTATCTTTTTGGCTCTGTATATCTTCAAGGGAAGGGTAAAAATACTTTAAAAAATACGTACGTTGATTGAACGAATTCTCTTATTAAAAGATCTTCTTCCGATCTCTTTCAAATTTAAGTATCTCGACAGCTTCTCTGAATCTTTGAGAGTGTATGATCTCGCGTTCTCTTAAAAATTTTAAGCTATCGTTTAAGCAAGGGTCATCCGACATATTAATGATCCATTGATATGTTGCTCTCGCTTTTTCCTCTGCTGCAATGTCTTCGTATAAATCAGCTATAGGGTCCCCTTTGGCAGCAATATAGGATGCCGTCCAAGGCACACCACTAGCGTTGTTATAATAAAGCGCGTTTTCGTGATTCGCATAATGGGCACCCAGTCCCGCTTCTTTCATTTGTTCAGGGGTCGCGTCTTTCGTTAATTTATAAACCATTGTTGCGATCATCTCTAAATGTGCAAATTCTTCTGTTCCAATATCTGTAAGGAGACCGATAACTTTATCAGGTATACTATACCTTTGATTTAAGTATCTGAGGGCGGCAGAGAGTTCTCCATCCGCTCCTCCATATTGTTCAATCAAATATTTTGCCAGTCTTGGATTACATTCGGTTACTTTTACCGGGTACTGAAGTTTCTTTTCATAATACCACATAATCCCTCTCCTTTAATTTAGAGTTGCCATGGCCAAGGACTGTCTCCCCAATTCCACGGATAACCTGAAAAACTTCCCCCATATTGGCGTAATGGACCGAAATATTGTTCATATACTGTTTTTAGGTCTCTGCTTTGGACAGCTAGTTCATTGAATTGCTGAATAGCCTGACTGTCTTGTGGATGAGTATCCAAGTAGAGAGTTAATTCTACTAGGGCAAAATCAACCATTTGAATTTTTTCCATCAATTCATATCGGTTAGGAGATCGCTGATCCTGTTGCATCACTTATTTCCTCCTTTAGGCAGAGGTGTCGGATAAGGATCATAAAAACAAGGCCAGAGTGTCCCTTTGTATAAGGCCTCATGCAGTGGATATTGAGGCAGGTTCGGCTGTTGAAACCCGACATAAAGATTCGGTGGAGTCTGGAAACTGGCAAATGGCCTTTGAGGGCATGGATCGAATGGACTGTGGTAAGGTTGATAAAACTTAATTGGAGTAAAAATCTTTATCACCATCCTTCTCTCATCATGGATATTTATGACTCAAAAGCTTGGCTTATTCGGATTCTTTGCAGGATTCCTTTCAAAGAATGGAGAATAATAAGTTATAGAAATGATGAGGGAAGGTGAATGAATGTTTGTTAAAGGGATCATGAAACCAGCACACAAGTCGTTCGTAGCTAAAAGTGAAGATAAGCTTAGCGGAATTCTAAACGTAATGAATGAGCATGATATTGAGGGAATGCCAGTACTGAGAGGGAATACTTTTATTGGCATGATTTCAAAAAGTATCATATATAGAGCTTACTTCAAAATGGAACGAGAAAAAAAAGAATTCTTAAATGAAACAACTGCTGGAGATATTGCTGAATACGAAGATTACTTTATACATGATGAGGAAGTGTTCGAGCGGACGCTGCCATCTTTCAAAGGGTTCCCGGTTCTTGCCGTTGTTGATGAGAATCGAAATTTTCAAGGCTTAGTTACTCGTTTTGACGTTATTGAACAATTTGAAAGTGCATTCGGAGCTAGGAAAAAAGGTGTTCGAATTGCCTTTACATCAGAGGAATCTTCTGGAAGAATCGAGAGATTAGGAAACATTATTAAGAGTTATCATGAAAATGTTATCTCTTTAGCTACTTTTGATGAAACGGATAAACTCGCACGAAGGATCGTTATGAAGATAGAATCAAAAGACAATATTGACCAGTTTACAAAGAAATTAGAGAAGTCAGGATTTCGTATTTTAAGTGTAAAAGAAGTATAACTTGATGAGACTGTCACTATAAGTGGCAGTCTTTTTATCTTGAAAGAAATTATGGTAAGATAAATTTCACTCTGCTTTCTACAGGAGGAATCCGATTTTGTTTTGGCTATTGGCTTCGTTGATGACACCAGTTTTACTTCTATATTTATATATGCGCTTTTCTGCTCAGAATGATCGTCTTGACCATCATGTGGTCTTGACAGACAACTTCACCGAAGATACTCGTTTACATATATTTTTCATCTCTGATATACATAACCGGGTCATAAAAGAATCGACTCTTCAGAAAATTGAAGAAGTGGATGTTGTCATAGTAGGTGGAGATTTGGTTGATAAGCGAACGACCATGTCTCAATTAAAACATAATCTTTCAGCATTGAAGCGCTGGAAAGCTCCAATTTACTTTATCCCTGGAAATAACGATCACGAACTTGTTGATTATGATGTAGTGGATGTGCTGGAATCAGAGGATGTGAATGTCCTATCGAATGGAGATGCAACGATTACTTTAGAATATGGACAGTCCTTTTTATTAAGCGGTACAGACCCATATTTTTTAAAACCGAGGAAACATATGCATCATATCGACTCAATTCATCCTTACCAA
>NZ_JRNX01000598.1 GCF_000786645.1 Halobacillus sp. BBL2006 | reverse complement strand
GTTTATAAGAGCATGAAGATCTTGGTACGCTTGGAGGTTTTTAAGACGTAAGGGAGATCGTTGGATGGGTATGTCGAATTTTTCGTCCACATAAGGAAGATCCAAGTTCCCGCTCGCTGCCACATGCACGTCCCACCCTTGTTCCTTAAACCATTTCAAATAAGGAAGATGGAAAAGTTTAAAATGATAATCAACCGTCGCACAAAATAAAATTTTTTCTTCCATCCATATTCCCCCTTCTTAACTAGTAATGGATATGGCCTCATCCGACCGAATTAACCCTTTATTATTAGCTAGACTTAAAAGCTGCTCTCTTAAGAATTCTTTATCCCACGCATCATAATTATTGATAATTTCCTGAATGTCCTCGATATACATTTCTGAGGTTTTTCCTAAATATATCTTTGGATAGACTTGATTTTCGTGAATTTCTTCATCTTTCAGTAGCTCTTCATACAATTTTTCCCCTGGTCTAATCCCGCTGAATTCGACCTTTATATCTTCTAAGGAGTAACCAGAAAGCTTGATCAAGTTTCTTGCTAGATCAACAATTTTCACAGGCTCGCCCATGTCTAGAACAAAAATCTCTCCGCCTTGCGTAAGTGCACCAGCTTGAATGACAAGGCTCGATGCTTCAGGAATCGTCATAAAGAACCGAACCATTTCAGGATGAGTGACTTTCACTGGACCCCCACTGGCAATTTGTTTTGTGAAAATCGGAATGACACTGCCTCGACTTCCTAGCACATTCCCAAATCGAACCGCTACAAATTTTGTTCCACCTGTTCCGTTCATACTTTGGATGATCATTTCTGAAAGTCGCTTGGTCGCTCCCATCACGCTAGTAGGATTGACGGCTTTATCTGATGAAATCATGACAAATGTTCCTGTATCGCTCAACCTTGCAGCTTTGGCCACATTATACGTCCCGATCATATTGTTTTTTACCGCTTCTTCCGGGTTTCGTTCCATCAGCGGGACATGCTTATGAGCAGCTGCGTGATAAACGACATCTGGTGAATAATAGTTGAAGATTTTCTCCATTTTATGTTCATCCTGAATATCTGCAATCTCTGTAGAAATATCAATCTCATCCGCTATAAATTTTTCTCTCAGCTCCATCTCTATCGCATGGATACTGTTTTCTCCGTGCCCAAGTAAGATCAATTTTTTCGGACCGAACCTGGCAATTTGTCTGCAAATCTCTGATCCTATTGATCCACCAGCACCTGTTACTAGCACGACTTGGCTCTTCACGTAGTCAGATATTTTTTCAATATCTAAGTTAACTGGGTCTCTTCCTAATAAATCCTCAACTTTTACATCTCTGAATTGGGTTACGGAAACCTTTCCAGTAACGATATCTTCAAGCATTGGCAGGATCTTTGTTTTGGCATTTGTTTTCGCACACTCTTGAAAAATCTGTTGGATGCCATCTTTATTTAGTGATGGGATGGCAATGATGATATTTTCGATGTCTAATTGATCGACATGCTTCTCAATTTCTCCAACACCACCAACAACAGGGACTCCTAAAATATCAAGATGCTGTTTTACCGGACTATCATCAATGAAAGCTACTGGACACAAATCTGTATCTTCGCTTTTCTGTAATTGTCTAACAACCATGATCCCTGCAGATCCTGCTCCAATAATGAGTGTTCTTTTCTTCGTATTGTTATGAATGAGATAGTTGTCTCGATAAATCCTCCACAAGAAACGCGATCCGCCAATAACAAGCAGATGAACCATCCACAATACAGCTAGTGTTTTTAAATAGATCGTTTGAAAAGCAATAAGTTGAATTAGTGATGTGAAAATAAGGGAATACGTAACCGTTTTTAAAATGATAATGAGTTCTCCAATGCTTGCATACTCCCAGGCTTTCTTATAGAGGTTCAAGCGAAAAGAAAAAAATAGGTGACTGGATAAAATAGCTATTGTACTAATGACGAGTGGAATTAAACTATAAAAATTTGAATTGACTAGCAGCCGACTGAATAATAGAGCTGTTAAGATAATACATGAATCAATAAATATAAATAAGGACAACCTCTGTCGGTAGGTCATACCTTCTCCCCTTTCCTATCCAATAGTTCTTGTTGAAATAGATTTATGTAGGATTTCCAAACTTTTATGAAGAGGGCTTTTCGAGAACCCTATTCATAAAAATTTAAAAATAATGGGCATTCAACCCGCCCTCACGCCACACCACCGACGACTCGCGTCTAAGGTTCGCTTACACAACCCACAGTATGGCCGAGTGCCTCCATAGATA
>NZ_JRNX01000597.1 GCF_000786645.1 Halobacillus sp. BBL2006 | reverse complement strand
TATTTTTTATTGTTTTGATTTCCTCACTGCGTTCATGATGCTTGCAGCAAGTCCTCCCCAAATAACGACGATTCCAATGATCATCATTAAAATTGCACTGGCTGTCATATTAACCTACCTCCTTGTGTTCTTCGTCAAGGGCTTTGGAATCCCATCGCTTGAACGTCATTAGGAAGCCAATTACAATGGCGAATGCAGCGACGGACCAGCCACCGAATAGTATGAAGGTATCTCCATACCCTGCATAGTTTCCGGTTTCTGTTTCAAACTGACCAAGCAGGTTCGTTTTGAAAAGGTCAAACATCATATATCCTAGTACAATTGGTGTAACAATTCCCAAACAAACCTTCCACCATCCGCCTAAATGTAAATCCGAAATTCCATTGGCATGACTTTGGAAGTCATTAAGACCACGAACAAACCAAGCAATGACAATAACTTCGACTAATCCTACAAACGCAACTCCGAATTGGTTAATGAAGTAATCAGCATTATCTAGGAAGTAAAGTCCGCCTTGAGTAGCAAACAAAATAGAAACGATTGCGGCTAAACCGCCACCAAGTCCAACCGCAGCTGTTCTTGATATGCCAAGCTTTTCTTTAAGGGCAGCTACGTATGTCTCTGAGATAGATATCAAAGAAGATAACCCTGCCAAGACTAACGATAAGAAGAACAGGACACCGAATAAACCATTCAACGCAGGGAACTCATTGATAATTTGCGGGAATACGACAAACGCAAGTCCCACTCCTCCACTGACAACTTCTTCAACGGGTACGTTATTTTGAGAGGCCATGAACCCTAATGCCCCAAATACTCCAATACCAGCAAGAAGTTCAAAGCTCGAATTACTGAAACCAGTAATAAAGGCATTATTCGTAATATCAGATTTCTTCGGTAAATAACTGGAATAAGTGATCATAATAGCGAATGCGATGGAAAGACTGAAGAAAATCTGTCCATAAGCAGCCACCCATACTTTACCGGAGGTGATGGTTTCAAAGTTTGGTTCAAAAAATGTTTGAAGACCTTCTGCGGCTCCAGGTAAAGTGACAGCACGAATTACAATGATTAAGAACAAGACAACTAGCGTTGGAATGAAAATTTTATTCGCTGCCTCAATTCCTTTTTTAACTCCTTTGAAAAGGACACCCAAGGTAATCAACCAAACAAAAATGAGTGGAATGAATACACCAGGCACTAAGCTTCCTGTTTGTCCAGGATCTACGGATAAATTCAAATAATCGCTAAACAAGAAACTTTCTGTGTCTTCTCCCCAGGAAAGATTAAAAGCAAAGAAACTATACGAGATAGCCCAGGCAATAATAACAGCATAATATGTTGAAATAACGAATGATACCAGTACGGCCCACCATCCAAGCCATTCTGTCTTCTTGTTCATCCTAAAGAATGATAGCGGCGCGGAACCACGGTACTTATGACCTAGTGTAAATTCCATAACCAACAACGGAATACCCGCTGTTAAAAGAGCAAATAAATACGGAATGAAGAATGCCCCTCCACCATTTTCATAAGCTACGGAAGGGAAACGCCATATGTTACCTAGTCCGATTGCAGACCCGACAGCTGCTAATATAAACCCAGCTCTCGTCCCCCATTGTGCACGTTTTTCCATGTGTAAGACCTCCCTTTATTTTTCAACCCCCATTAGAAAAAGCATACGAATATGCTTCTGAGGGATGTTTCAAAATTTTTATTTTTTTCTGATTATTTCTGCTTAAATTATAACCATCCGAATTGGGCTTGTCAAAATAATTTTAAAATATTTAGAAATTAGCAAATATAGAAAAAAAAGGATAAGCACAGGTTTTGTGCTTATCCTTTAGGTAAATCTTCAGTTGTTAGCTGAGTCCGGATAAGGGGTAAGGTAATGAATCAAAATACCCACAATGGCTACGATCACTAACGTAGCAAACAATGGCAACCAAACCCCGCCA
>NZ_JRNX01000596.1 GCF_000786645.1 Halobacillus sp. BBL2006 | reverse complement strand
GAACGAGCTGGCGATTTAGCTGCGATCCTTTCCTCATTGGAGCCAGGCGATGTGCTGTTCATTGATGAGATTCACCGTTTACCTCGATCGGTAGAAGAAGTGCTTTATCCTGCAATGGAGGACTTCTGTCTTGATATTGTTGTTGGAACGGGGCCGAGTGCACGGTCTGTAAGGTTGGATCTGCCACCGTTTACTCTCGTTGGAGCAACGACAAGAGCGGGGTTACTGTCCGCACCGCTGCGCGACCGTTTCGGCGTCCATTGTCGTTTGGATTATTATGATACTAAGGCCCTTTGTTCGATAGTGGAGCGGACGGCTGAAATTTTCCATGAGGAAATCAATGCGGATGCCGCTGTTGAGATTGCACGCAGGTCCAGAGGTACTCCTAGGATTGCAAACCGTTTATTTAAAAGGGTGAGAGATATTGCCCAAGTAAAAGGAGAAGCTGTTATTTCAAAAGAAACCGCTGATGAAGCGTTAGAAATGCTGCAGGTGGATGCGGAAGGTCTGGATTATATCGACCATAAACTTCTGAAAGGAATCATGGACGGTTTTCGGGGAGGTCCGGTTGGTCTGGACACTATATCCGCTACAATTGGCGAAGAGTCTCAGACTATTGAAGATGTGTACGAACCTTTTCTGCTTCAAATAGGATATATTCAACGTACTCCACGTGGACGAGTCGTTACACCGAAAGCTTACGCTCATTTTAACCGGGAGGTGCCTGGCTCTTGACGGGGTTTGGTAAAATCTTTATTGTAATAGGGATTGTGTTTATCGTGATTGGACTGTTATGGAGCATATTCGGAAAGCTGCCAGGTGACCTTAGTTTCAAGAAGGGAAACGTGACTTTCTATTTTCCGATCATGACTTCCATCATCGTGAGTATTGTCCTTTCATTGATATTCTATTTCATCGGAAAAATACGTTAGGAAGAATAGGGGATTCAAATGGATATAAAGCAGTATGATTTTGAACTGCCAGAAGAATTGATTGCGCAGGTACCTTTAGAAGACCGATCTGCTTCTAAATTAATGGTTCTGGACCGTGAAAAAGAAAAAATTGAACATCACCATTTTTCAGATATCAGCCAATTTATTCAGCCTGGTGACTGTCTTGTCTTGAATGATACACGGGTATTACCTGCCCGCCTCTATGGCGCTAAAGAAGACACAGGCGGTAAGGTAGAGGTGCTCCTCCTTCATCAGAACGAGGATGATGAATGGGAAGTGCTCGTAAAGCCTGCTAAAAAAGTAAAAATAGGTACAAAGATCGTCTTCGGAGAAGGACAACTCGTTGCAGAGTGTACTGAAATTCAAGAACACGGCGGGCGAAAGGTCCGTTTCTCTTACGAGGGTATTTTCCTTGAAGTGCTTGAGTCTTTAGGAGAAATGCCTTTACCTCCTTATATTAAAGAGCAATTGCCTGATCGGGAACGTTATCAAACCGTTTATGCAAAGGAAGAGGGTTCCGCTGCAGCACCTACGGCTGGGTTGCACTTTACAAACGAACTCTTGTACTCTCTTCAGGAGAAAGGCGTGGAGATCGCTTATTTGACTCTTCATGTCGGGCTTGGAACTTTCCGTCCGGTGAGTGTGGACAAGATTGAGGACCATGATATGCACGCTGAATTTTATCAACTCTCCGAAGAAACGGCTGACACACTGAATCGTGTTAGAAAGAATGGTGGACGGATCATCTCCGTGGGCACCACGTCTACACGTACGCTTGAAACGATTATAAGAGATTATGGTACGTTCACAGCAGCAAGTGGTTGGACAGATATTTTTATTTATCCTCCCCAGAAACTGCAGGCCATCGATGGATTGATTACGAATTTTCATTTGCCGAAGTCAACGTTGATCATGCTGGTTAGTGCATTTGCTGGGCGAGATTTCATCTTAGAAGCTTATCACCGGGCTGTTGAAGAAAGGTATAGGTTCTTCAGCTTTGGAGATGCCATGCTGATCTTATAAGTAAAACGAGAACGGAATTTTTTTAGAAAGAAAGGAAAGTAACATGGCAATCACATACGAATTGATAAAAACATGTAAACAAACAGGCGCACGTCTCGGTAAAGTCCACACCCCGCATGGATCATTTGAAACACCGATGTTTATGCCTGTTGGCACGTTGGCTACTGTTAAGACGATGAGTCCTGAAGAATTAGAACGGATGGGAGCACAGATCATTCTCTCAAACACGTACCATTTATGGCTGCGTCCTGGCGAAGATATTGTGGAAGAAGCAGGAGGACTACACTCTTTCATGAATTGGAATGGGTCAATTCTGACCGATTCAGGTGGGTTTCAAGTTTTCAGCCTTAGCGATTTGAGGCAGATTGAAGAAGAAGGCGTGCACTTCCGTAACCATATTAGTGGTGAGAAACTTTTCTTATCTCCAGAGAAAGCGATGAAAATCCAAAACTCTCTAGGAGCGGATATAATGATGGCGTTCGACGAATGTCCTCCTTATCCTGCTGAACATGAGTATATGAAAAAATCTGTCGAGCGAACGAGTCGATGGGCTGAGCGCTGTCTGGAAGGGCACCAGCGCCCGAATGATCAGGGACTATTCGGAATTATCCAAGGCGGCGAGTATGAAGACCTGCGACGTCAGAGTGCTCAGGATCTGACCTCACTGGACTTTCCAGGTTATGCAGTTGGTGGGCTGTCGGTTGGTGAACCCAAAGACGTGATGAATCGTGTATTGGACTTTACAACTCCATTGCTGCCAAAGGAAAAACCTCGCTACTTGATGGGGGTAGGTTCCCCGGATTCTTTGATTGATGGAAGCATTCGAGGAATTGATATGTTTGATTGTGTTCTTCCGACGAGAATCGCCCGCAATGGCACCTGTATGACATCTAACGGAAGACTAGTTGTGCGTAACGCTAAGTTTGCCCGTGATTTCCGCCCGATTGATGAAAACTGTGACTGTCATACATGCCGTAATTATAGCCGGGCCTATATCCGTCATTTGGTCAAAGCTAATGAAACGTTCGGTTTTAGACTTACGACTTATCATAACCTTTATTTTCTGTTAAAATTAATGAGGCAAGTTCGTGAAGCCATTAGAGAAGATCGACTCGGTGACTTTAGAGAAGAATTCTTTGAACAGTATGGTTTCAACAAACCAAACGCAAAGAACTTTTAGAAAGGGGGAAGTTAAATGGATACATTAGTAGGTTTATTGCCGATCATTCTAATGTTTGTCATTTTCTATTTCCTATTAATCCGTCCGCAACAGAAGAAACAGAAAAAAGTACAACAGATGCAGACGGAGCTACAAAAAGGTGATAGAATCATTACAATCGGAGGACTACATGGTACAATTCATGCTATAGATGAGGGTACTCTTGTGATTTCTGTACAAGATGGTTCACAGCTGAAATTTGACCGTTCTTCCATACGTGAAAAGCTGAATCAAGACTAATTAGAAATGGTTGAACAATCCCGTTACACAGAGGTGTAGCGGGATTTGTCTTTTCTATCATCTTTTAGCTGCAGTTCTTCTTGGTAAGTTAACCCCTATCATACCTCCAAGCCATGCTGCAACGAGCAATCCCCCCAAATAACTGAGCTGAGGAAGAGAAACCCATTGATTTTCAAAGATAATTTGAAATAAGGCCATCGCTGCAACGAATATTAACCCTGTCATTCCCCCCGATAACCAGCCCTTTTGTTCTCCTTTGTATGCGGCCATCATTCCTCCGAATGCGAGAATACTTATCCCTGCTATGAGTGCGATTTGGTTGAGTGTAGAATACTCCATGTTAGTAAAACGAAGCAATAAAGCTAAAATTCCTGAAAAGACAATCATCAATATGAAAATCGAGCCCACTCCATATCCAAGCACTCCCTGGATCAACTTTTTCATAAGCCTTCCTCCTTGTATTAGCTTGTCATTTACACTATATGCATGAAATCTGCTGTGATAGAAGTAGATATTTTCCAATGGAATTGAATAGGTATAAATAAAGTCCGGATAAAAGGGGTAGGTCTATGACAACTGTGCTTGCATTGCTCATTTTCGTTGCTAGTTATGTACTGATCATGACAGAAAAGTGGAATCGAGCCCTGGTCGCTCTTGCAGGCGGTGTATTGCTCCTAATGACAAAAGTATATGAGTGGAAAGAAGCCTTCGGGTTCATAGACTGGGAGACTGTGGCGTTGCTTTTTTCCATGATGGTTCTTGTTTCAATTACAAAAAAAACAGGCATCTTTACGTATATGGCCATTCGTCTCGCTCAATTCGTCAAAGGGCGACCGTTACCTCTGCTAGCAGTATCCGCCATTTTCACTGCAGTAGGTTCCGCTTTTTTGGATAATGTGACAACCGTACTCTTATTCGTACCTGTTCTTCTTTCTCTTATAGACAGACTAAAGCTGCCAGCTTTTCCATATTTATTGGTGACAATTTTCAGTTCAAATATAGGAGGAACAGCAACGTTGATTGGTGATCCACCGAACATTATGATCGGA
This sequence comes from Halobacillus sp. BBL2006, assembly GCF_000786645.1. Taxonomy (GTDB): domain Bacteria; phylum Bacillota; class Bacilli; order Bacillales; family Halobacillaceae; genus Halobacillus. The sequence goes on along the minus strand of NZ_JRNX01000596.1, from coordinate 1,001 downwards.
CAAGCGGTTCAACATTTTAGCTTTTTGTCGTTTATCTACCACCTTGGTCCGGTCGTACTTATCATTTTTTCAATTATGCTGACTTTGATCATTTTATTGTTCCGAAACAAATTAACTTATAATGAAAAGTTAGCCAGACAGTTGATGGAATTGGATCCTGCAGAACACCTCAACAAGTCTAAGCTGTTGTACCAGTCGGTCTCGGTCCTGCTTTTAACGATTACCGGGTTTATGATGCATCCTTTCGTCCATATGGATATTACGACGATCGCCGTAAGTGGAGCGTTATTGCTGCTATTTCTGACAGACAAAGAGTTAGATGTAGAGCATGTTTTCCAGGAAGTCGAATGGGTCACTCTATTTTTCTTCATGGGACTATTTATGCTGGTGGGGGGACTCGAAACTGTTGGAATCATTGATGAATTAGCAAGGGGAATGGTTTGGATTTCAGGTGGAGACTTGCCTATTACATCCATGGTCATGTTATGGAGTTCCGGATTGTTATCTGGAGTTGTTGATAACATCCCATTTGTCGCAGCCATGATTCCAGTCGTACAAGAACTACAAGGGTATGGCATGATGAATGTCGATCCTATCTGGTGGTCGCTCGCTTTAGGAGCTTGTCTGGGAGGAAATGGAACACTGATTGGAGCGTCAGCAAATGTAGTCGTAGCTGGACTCGCGGCTACTCATAGACAGCCGATTCCTTTTGTGAAGTTTTCTTTATATGGAGTCCCTATTCTTTTGATCTCGCTCATTGTGTCGTCGGTTTACGTGTTTTTTAGATACTTAATCCCATTTTTATAATAATGGTTCTGTTAACCGCTATCGTTTTCAATGGAAGGATTACTTCATCTATGACCAATTGGATCGTTTATGTTATTTAACAAACGTGCAGAATTCTGTAAGACTCGATTTCGAGATATTTCGGGCCCGTTCCTGTAAAAGAGTGAGGGGTGACTGGGAAACAACTCGTCCAGCTGCAACGCCCAGACACTCGC
>NZ_JRNX01000595.1 GCF_000786645.1 Halobacillus sp. BBL2006 | reverse complement strand
TTGATGAAGAACCATCCCCCCGCCAATAATACAGGCAAAATCCGGACCCAGACATTTTCATCGCCAGCGGTTATTGAGTTTAAATAGACAAAATAAATAAGCGCTGTCCATGAGTAAGCATCCCCCCTGGATCCTGGTCCTACTAATAATTTATGGAAGAAACGTCCGGCTGCAAGGAGGATACCTGCACTCCCAATCAGGACCACGATTAGAATTTCACGTTCCCAGTTAAGACTCACCTTCTCCCATAAGTCGATGGTCAATAACAGAGGGGCAAATCGAACAAGAGACCATCCTCTTTGATGTAGGAAAAACAAAACGAGACAGACATAACTGATTAATGGTAATAATTCGACCGTCTGCATTTCAACATTATTGGTGATAAGTAAGAACAAACCAAGGATAGAAAAAGGTATCCAATACCACTCCAGCCGCTTCTTCCAAACTGGCGAAACGCCAATCCATATCCCTGCGACCACTATGCTCGTTACGAAGAAAGCATAAGTGCCTTGTATCGACGACCACCATCCGTAGTACGAAGGGACAGTTGAAACAATTAAAAACACGATTGTCAAAGCTCCGTAAAGCATAAGCTTGATTTCCCATTCTCTTCTGGACGTAAGCGAGCTGTACACATATAAAATGAGAGAAATGGACAAGACCAAAGGGCTTACCGTTGCAGAGCCGATTTGATTGAGCATGATTAACCCCACAATGAGAGGAAGAACCCCATGCCCTATCCAATAAAAGTATGGACGCATCTCCGGCCATTTTTTTTGACCAATCTCCCCCATCAACATCAGTAGAACAGGAGCAAACGTCGTATAGATGATAAAAGAAGAAAATGAATCAAACGAGAATGTGTCGATCAAGGAGATGTAGAAGGCTAACGTTACGAGAGATACAAAGACCCATAACACCTGCTCTTTGGAAAACTGAACTAGCCAGAACATCATTCCGAATCCAGCCAGTAGAATCAGTGGCCTGACCAGAACAGGATCGACTTGAGAGTTATTCAACAAAAGAACCATTGCTAGCATATAGGCGCCTTGGCCAACATAAAAGGCAGCCTTCGAAAGCTGTTTTTCTTTGAATTTTTTCCACCCAAGGTGAACGCACATGAGTAAAAGACCCGTTACCGCCAAATGAAAAGGAAGTGATAAGCCTTCCTCATACTCAGGTACCCAATGACTCATCGGTTCATAAAGTATGGCTGCTGCCAAGAACAGAGCAACGGGATGCAGCCATAAAGTCGTTTCTTTTATCTCCCGATTAGTGGTTTGTTTCCCAACCATATAGGCGAGTACTGAAATAACTAAGAACATGAACGAACTGTATCCGTACAGCATTTCATTAAAGCTGTATCCTATGCACGCGATCAGGACGAAAACCGACACATAGAATGAGCTTTCTTGAATGACTTGCATCCAATGTTGTTTTGTCCATGAAACGACACAAATCAATAACACCGAAGCTGCCATAAAAAGAAAGAAGAATAGCGGACCGACTTCAGTTAATGCCCAAAATTGCCAGGTGGTGATAAAGAAAAATACAGGCGTCAAATAAGTAAATACGACGTATTTAGTCAGGTTAGAAAGAAGAAGATAGTTCGCGGTGATAATCCCATAGGCGAACATTAATATCCACGAACCATCTTCCCCTCTTAATGCGATACTCTCGTAGCTGATGTAAACGAAAGCGAAGAACGAAACGACACCACTTGTATATCGAAATACTTTTTCAATGAAGGTGTGATTTCTAAACGCATAGGCAAAGCCTAAGTAAATAAACCCGACGAGAGCGTACAACGTCACATCAATGGATTCAAGCGGAGAGTGCTCGACCAATTGGTAGATTGCATAGATGAGCATCACAGAAAAGACGAACTGATACTCTTTAGTTTTGTAGACAAAAACCATAGCCATATAAATACTCGCCGTCAAAAGAAGGTTAAAGCTATAAAACACTTCACTTTCAAAGAAAAACAGCATAAGAATCGTTGAAATCACCAGGTTAAGCTGGGCATATAGGGGGACTTCCTTGATGAATAACTTCCATTTATCTGAAGCTCTAAACCGAACATAAAAAACTAATAAACCAGCATTGTAAACCATTAACAATAAATAAAAAATATCCATCGAGATCGGAAGCGCACCGAGCGCAAACCCAACTGTCAGGGATGAGAAAACAAGCGAAATCCAAACGTATAAACGTGACTGATGGATAAAGGCGTGGCGAATATATAACGGAAGAGGAACCAATGCCCCCAATAACCCAAGTAGATATCTGCCTTCACCGAAGAGGGATAAATAACTCCCAAACAGCTCAAAGTAACCGATCGCCAAAATGACAATAGGAATCAATAAGCTACCGAGCGTTAAAAATGCAAAAGCAGTCTGTTTGATTTTCAGAAAACGCCCTGTACCGTAACTCAGTGCTAAGAAAAACAAAGAGACGAGAGAAATGGAGACCACTTTCAGTCCCGCTCCCATCTGGGCCCACTGGCTCGTGGCAACAATCAAACCTGTGATGAGCAAGAGACAAACACCAAGAATGAGCGACCAGGTAATGTTACGCTCACGGATTTGTTCTGCTGATTTCACCTTTTTCTTTTTTACTGGTTTCACCGGTTTTGTTTTTTGAACAGGATCAGTAAAGTGATCAGCCTTTTCATTTTTTACTTGTACCACTTTTTCACCAGCTTCCTGAACAAGCTGGCGATCATGAATATAGGAACGATCAGCCTCCACTATTTTCATATATTCCTCTTCCGTCAAATAGCCATTACTCCATAATTGGATGAGCTTTTCTTTGAAAATTTCCCGCTTCTTTTCCTCCGATAAATGAGACAATGCTTCCCCTCCCCTGCTGGTATTTTAGTGTAATATTACACAATAAAAACAATTTCTTCAACCTTTTTTTGCCAATAAAACATTTCCTCCTTTCCTATTCATGGATGAGCCCTGATTTCTTTGATAAAATATAATTCATACACGTGATTAGGGGGAATGACGAATGAGAATAGTATCTATTGAACCAACGCCCAGCCCTAACTCAATGAAAATCAATTTAGATGAGCAGTTGCCGGATGGCGAAACTCATAATTATAAACAGGGAGATGACCTTAGCGATTCTCCTGAGTTTGTTCAGCAATTATTTGAAATTGAGGGGGTAAAAGGACTTTATCATGTCATGGACTTTATCGCGCTTGAACGGAACGCCAGAATGTCCTGGGAAACAATCCTCCCAGAGGTACGGACCGTATTCGGATCTTCCTTAAACGAAGAGGAAGCAAAAAACAGTGACGATGAATCTCAAGCTGATGATTCTTTTGGTGAAGTAAAAGTTTATGTACAGATGTTCCGCGGCATGCCGATGCAAGTGAAGCTTGAAGACGGCGATGAAGAAAAACGTGTCGGCCTTCCCGAACGCTTCATGAATGCAGCGATGAAAGCTGCCCCCGCTTCTCCAAATATGATCATGGAACGCCAGTGGGTCGAACAAAGCCCTCGCTATGGTGATTCTGATGAAATCGGCGAACAGGTAAAAGAAGAAATATCTGCAAGTTACGACGAGGAACGACTCCAATCCCTCGTTAAACAAGCGTTTGATCAGGAATCGAATGAACCCGAACCTCCTCGTAATGAATCGAAAATCACATTAGAAACGTTGGATCATGACGATTGGAAAGTTCGTTATGCTGCTCTTGATCGAATGGATCCTACAGCCGAGGATTACCGTATTTTAGACAAGGCATTGGACGACGAAAAAGCATCAATTCGCAGACTTGCCACTGCGTATTTAGGGATGATTGAAGAATTAGAAACCCTCCCTTACCTATACAAAGCCCTAAATGACAAGACCGTGACGGTTCGCCGTACAGCAGGGGACTGCATTTCTGACTTAGGCTTTAAGGAAGCAATGCCAAAAATGATTGAGTCCTTAAACGATTCAAACAAGCTTGTCCGTTGGCGTGCCGCCATGTTCTTGTATGAACTCGGCGATGAAACCGCCCTTCCAGCCTTACGAGAAGCAGCCGATGATCCAGAATTCGAAGTCCGCTTACAAATCAACATGGCGATTGAACGGATTGAAGGCGGAGAAGAAGCGAAAGGCTCTGTCTGGCACCAAATGACGCAAGCTACAAAAAACAAACAACAATAGGAGGATTATTATGAATCCATATGAAGCATATATGAAAGAAATATCCCAGCCGATGCGCGATGAATTAACGAATGCAGGTTTCGCGGAACTAACGACGCCTGAAGAAGTCGATGAATTTATCAGTTCAACAAAAGGAACTTCACTAGTCGTCATTAACTCAGTGTGCGGCTGTGCAGCCGGACTTGCCCGTCCATCAGCCAGAGAGTCCCTTGGCAATGAAAAAAGACCGGAACATCTCGTGACCGTATTTGCTGGACAAGATCGAGAAGCAACTTCCAGAATGAGAGAATACCTGGAGGGCTATGAACCATCTTCTCCTTCTATTGCCCTTCTTAAAGACGGCCAGGTGCTTCACTTCATTCCACGTGAAGAAATCGAAGATCACGAGGTTGAAGAGATTGTCGATAACTTGACTACTGCCTATAACCAATACTGCTAATACCGTAAAAGCGTCCTTTTAAAAGGGCGCTTTTTTGCTTTAGAATTAGCTTGAAAAATATAAACAGGATAATAAATGATGTTAAGGACACGTGCAGGATTATGGAAGACTCGACTTCGAGATACTTTCGGTTCCGTTACTAAATACGGATTAGGATTTGGTGGGAAACAACTCATCCAGCTCCCACGCCCAGACACTCGCGTCATAAGCAGAAAATCAACGGAATGA
>NZ_JRNX01000594.1 GCF_000786645.1 Halobacillus sp. BBL2006 | reverse complement strand
TCCGTGGGCATGTGGTGAGCTTCCTCAGACTCCGTCTTCCGGGATCTCACCGATCATGCTCATCCCACAGGAGTCTCGCCATTTCCAGGACCTCCTTACGGTTGTTTGGGATAACGGAAACATCTCCCTTTTAGGTCTTCGTTTCATGCACCAGCCCGTTTATAACATGGTTATTGAGTGAATATCCTCACCCCTGTAAAAGGAGCCGTTCACTACAAAATAGCTGGGTTGGCTGTGAAACGACGAGACTCCCCCGGGAGAAGGGGCTAGGCGAGATCCCGCAGGGCGAAGTCCGAGGAAGCTTGCCAGGTCCCCCGCAGGAAAGCGAGTCGTTTCACCGCCAACCCGAATTCTTATAAAGCAACGGTTCTAATCATCTTGCAACTGAGTCTTCAAAAATCGGGAGCTTTAATAGAGGAAGTTAAAATTAATAAAAAGATATAACATCGTCTATATAAAAAAAGAAGCCTTTCCTCCAGTCTTCTGGAAGTTTGGCTTCAATTTCTATTTTTTACTACTTTTAAGTTCCGCTACAAGGATATATCGCTCAGGCGCAGACCCTACAAAATCGAACGGATAACACGTCGTGACAGTAAGCGTCGCTGTAGGTTTCGGAACGATAACGGTCCGGTCATCGGCATCGACAATCCGTACTTTTCGTACTTTATACGTGAATTCTCCAGCCGAAGTGGTAACAATGAGCAAATCATTCACGCCAACTTCTCCGAGTCTTCGAAAAACCGTGTCGCGGTGTCCTGATAATACAGCGTTATCCTTTTCACCTGGCAGAACACTGCCTGCGAAATGGCCGACGCCCTTATCCAATTCGTCCTCATCTGTCCCGTGAAAAATAGGCAGGGTCGCATCAAGTTTGGGGATATAAAGTTCCCCCATTCGCTCACCTTGCTTTGGCCGGGATTCATAAGAAACGACCTCGTTATTAATTTCTGGCAGAGCTTTAGTTTCACTTTCAGCAGCCGGCTCACTTTCTTTTGAAGTGGTTTCTTGCCTAGACTTTTCTGCTGTCGCTGTACCCGTCTTGAACAAAAAATAGCCTTTAGCAAATGTGTAAGCACTTGTCGTCGTAAACCATAAGCCTCCGATCAGTAAAGTGAGGCTTAAAAAGAGCAGCATGTACTTTCTCATTTTTTTACCTTTGTGCATACTTGAACCTGCGGTATACAAAAAAGCTCAAGAAAATCATAGCAAGTCCGGCACCAATTTTTTCAATGGCAAAGGAAGCTGTTTTCGGTAATTTCGCACCATGCTCGGTTTGGACAGCTGGACGCTCTTCCGCCGTTTCTGGTTTTTCTGGCTGAGGTTTCACCGGCATCTTCTTCGTCGTTTCACTGTCATCCTTGACGACTCCTTCAAGCTGCTGTAAGTCTGAACCTGTATCCTTAATCAGATCTGATCCGAACATATCTCCTGTGAGCAGCAAGTCTGCCAAAAATTCACCTTTAGTATTATGCAAAACAATCAGCAAATCATATCCATCTGAAGAAGTCATTTTAAGAAGCGTGGAAACAGATACTGCTTCTTTCTCTTCTCCGTTTACTAAATAAAACGAAACGTCTAAATCAAACACTTGAGTCAATTGAGTGAAAACATCCATCAGTTCAGCGATTTGATCGGCTGTTAACTCTGTCGCTACATCGAAGTCAGCAAACGCCATCATGCGGTTTGAGAGTTCATCCAGCTTTGCAAGAGTGGCTGGATCTTCTAAATCTAAGTTCATCAGATGATTATACAATCGGTCCAGTTCTTCATCAGTCAGACCAATGTCTGCAAACAGACCGTCGATTTCCTCATAGTCGACCTCGTCCTCACTGTAAAGATAATCCCAAAGCGCCCAATCCAAGTCTTCGACGTACTCATAATTTTCGATCGAATCTCCATTTTGCTCTAAAATCTCTATGAGCTCCTCATAGGTCAGTTCATACTCTTTAAGAAGCTGATCGATGGCCTCGTCTGTTAAAGGTGTCAAACTGTAAAAGTAGAGGTCACTATCCAAATCTTCCAGGAAGATGTAAGCATCAAGAATAGTCTCATTCTCATCAAGCTCACCGTTCTCTCTCAATAGAGCAGTGGCCTCTTCCAAACTCCATCCATAATCGTGGAGAAGTTCATTTAAATTATCCTCAGACAACGGTTCGCCTAAAAACTCGCGTAACTCATCCATGTCCTCGAAATCTTCCAAACTCAGCTCATAAAAATCGAGATATTCCTCTAAATCCTGAAACGTCCACCCCAGATCCTCAACAAAACGTTCCACTTCTTTATTCTCCGGTGCAGCACTTCCGACAGAAGGGAACAGAGCAACAGACAACCCTAAGAAAACAACCAAAAACAGACCTTTCACCAATTTTCCTCCTACTATTCAATTGTTAATATCTAGAATATTATAATTCTAGCGTATAAAAAAAGATAGCTTTATTTTCTAATAATAGATGAAAGTTTATGTAACTTTAATGATAGTAGCGTCTCTGTCTCCTTACGACTAAGACAACCCTTAGAGGGAAGAGTCATATAACTACCCACAGAGTACAAGAAAATCTCCGCAAGGGGTATAGAGGAAAATTAAAAAGCAAAGCGCTGGCTTTGCTTTTTTTGTTCATATGCTGCTTATTCTTACCCTTTTTTAATCGTGAAGTTATCCCGTAAGACGGGCCAATTTTGCGGAAAAGGATTTCCTAACACCCAATAGCTCCCGCCTCTTAATCCATAAGCAGCCAACGTGTCGTATTTGGCCTGCATACTTCGCGCATCTTCAAACCAAACTTCATGCTGCTGGCCCGATTCATCTTTATATTTGAAAAATGGAGATTGGTAGGTCTCGTCATACTGAATCTCTACTCCATACTTTGCGGCAAGTTGTACAGCCTCTTTAGGACTGACCGTTCGCGCAAACGTTCCATCCACCCATGGAATTTTCCAGTCCCTCCCGTACAACGGGATTCCCATCATGATTTTTTCTCTGGGAATAGCCGTTACGGCATAATCAAGTACTTCGCGCACTTTATTGATCGGAGCAATCGCCCAAGGCCTTCCGCCTGCCCAGCCCCATTCATAGGTCATCAATATGACAAAATCCAGAATTTCTCCGTGAGCGGGATAATCATGTGCTTCGTATAATAATCCCGTTTGATCGGCTTTAATTTTAGGCGCCAAAGCAGTAGATACTGTATAACCCTCGGGGCGCAGCCTGCCCACGACTTTTCTAAGAAAATTATTATAGTTTTCCCGATCCTCTGGATACACATATTCGAAATCGATATTGAGGCCTTCATAGCCCTTTGCCTTCATTTTATCCAGAATATTTGTGATCACTGTCTCCTGGAGATCAGGGCTTCTCAAGATCGTCGCAGCCAAATCTGAGTCAAACTTCCGCCCAGAAAAA
>NZ_JRNX01000593.1 GCF_000786645.1 Halobacillus sp. BBL2006 | reverse complement strand
TAAGGTTATGGTTATGGCTGGTGGGGTTTTTCAATGACATGTTTTGAACTCCTTTCCGGTTTAGACTGATAATGGCTGATCCTTGAATGTTTTTCCAGCTCTTAAAGCAACGATTGACTCGTATAGATTCAAGCCTGAGACTATGTTTTCTTTATCGCTCTTAAATGGCGTTTTAGACCAAATCAAGTGAGGGTTCAGGCTTTCTGTAACTGTTAAAGTTTCATGATCTAATTGAGGGATATATAAGACGTCTACAGGGCCTTCGGAGGCTTCAACAGCTTCGTCTACTTGTTGATACTGGGTCACTTTAAATCCTAGACGAGCGAGTTTCTTAGCTTCGTCCTTGTCTTCCGGTCCTCCGATAAAAGCAATAACTTTTTGTCTCAGGTCTCCGGAACGATCTAATGAGGAAGCCAGGATCTCTTCAGCAGCGTGCTTCGTTGCTTTGTATTGCTTAGAATAGCCAGTGGCATGATGGATCGCTGCATCCAGGTCTTTGATCAAATCTTCCACGGATTCAAGACCCACAGATAAACGCACTAGTTCTTCTGTTACGCCTGACTTTTGCAGATTTTCATCATTGAGCTGCTGGTGGGTCGTTGAAGCTGGATGAATGATTAAGGATTTTGCATCTCCTACATTCGCTAAATGAGACCAAAGGTTTGTGTTGTTAATTAATTGGCGTCCAGACTCACGTCCTCCTTTGATTCCAAACACGACAATTGCCCCAGCACCGTATTGGAAGTACTTCTTCGCAAGAGAATGCGTCGGGTGATCAGGTAAACCCGGGAATGTTACCCAGGAGACGCCCTCATGATCTTGAAGGTATTCAGCTATCTCTAAAGCTTGATCCGTGTGCTTTTTAATTCTTAAATGAAGTGTTTCTAAGCCTTGTAATAATAGAAAGGCATTATGAGGGCTTAAGCATGCTCCAATGTCACGTAATAGTTGAACTCTCAGCTTAATTGCATAGCCGAGTGGACCCACATCCACACCGAAACGAATTCCGTTATAACTTTCATCTGGTTCTGTAAAACCTGGGAACTTTTCATGGTTCCAGTCAAAACGTCCGCTATCGACAACAATACCTCCGATCGTCGTTCCATGACCGCCAATCCATTTAGTAGCTGAATGGACGACGATGTCCGCACCCCAGGCAATCGGTTTACAGACATAAGGTGTAGCAAACGTATTATCAATGATCAATGGAACATGATGGTCATGAGCAACATCAGCTACGGCTTCGATATCCAAGACATTGAGGCTTGGGTTGCCAATTGTTTCAGCGAAAATCGCTTTGGTATTCGGAGTGATGGCTTTAGCGAATTCTTCAGGGTCTGTTCCCTCTACAAAATGAACATTGATTCCATATTTCGGCAGGGTATGCACAAATAAATTGTAAGTGCCCCCGTATAAGTGTGTAGAAGTGACGATGTCATCACCAGACTGGGCAATATTCAAAATGGCAAGGGTGATTGCAGACATGCCTGAAGCGGTTGCTACAGCTGCTGCTCCGTCCTCGAGCAAAGCGATGCGCTGCTCAAGCACATCCACAGTCGGATTCATAATCCTGCTGTAGATGTTTCCAGGTTCAGCAAGAGAGAAGAGGTTTTGGGCATGATCTGTATCCTTGAATACATACGATGTGGTTTGATAAATGGGGACAGCGCGCGAGCCTGTAGTAGGATCAGGCTCCTGGCCACCATGAAGCAATAGTGTTTCTGGTCCAAATTGATGAAAAGGTAAAGTCATTAACATTTCCTCCTTGAATAATTGATTTCTAGGAGTTCCGTAGGTCTAAGATTAAGAAGAAACCAAAAAGCCCTCTTCTTTAATAAGAAGAGGGCGTAAGAATCAGGTCCTCCTCTTATCTGCCAGATCAAATGACCTGTAGGATTTAGCACCTTTTCAAGCGATACTTGAAGGTTGCCGGGCGTCATAGGGCCTAGTCCCTCTGCCACTCTCGATAAGAGTATTTGTTTGAATATTCAGCTTTTACTAACTTGTATGAAATTATAAAAGGAACCATGACCATTGTCAAATAATTTTACAATTTTAGACCGTGTTTAGCACCGATTGGTTATGGGAATTGACTACCAAGTCTTTATAGAAGGAGAGAATGAACCGATGAAGGAATATAGTGTAGTACCTAACAAAGATGTAACAGGATGGTTTGTAAAAATTGAGGATATTGCTCCTACAGACCTCTATGATGAAAGAAATACAGCGATTGAAAAAGCTGAACAGATTGCTCAAGAAAATAAACCGAGTAAGCTTCTTATTTTAGATCAAAACCATGAAGTAGAAGAAGAAAGAAAATATTAAGGACTAAAAACTCCCGGCAACGGGAGTTTTTTCTTCGTTTTGTTTTTGCATTGACTTACTGAAGAAACAGGATCAGTACTAGTTTTCATTTACTCGTGATAGGATGGAAGAAAAACGCGAAAAGGTGAATTTGATTATGGAAAAAAGGTTTGATGTTGTCATCGTAGGAGCAAGGGTCGGGGGTGCCAGCCTGGCCATTCGATTAGGAGAAATAGGCAAAAAGGTGTTGCTGCTGGATAAAGCCTCTTTTCCAAGTGACACTTTATCGACTCATCATATGTCCCATGTTGAATATTTAAAAAAACTGGGGGTCCTTGAAGAAGTTGAAACTTCAGGATTACGTAAAATCAACCGTATGCGCACTTATATTGGAAGCAGTTTTGTAGAAGGACCGCGGGCTTCTTATACGATCATTCCAAAACGCGATCATCTTGATCATATTCTCTTGAAAAGGACAAAAGATTTTCCCTCCGTTACCTTGAAGGAAAATCACGCCGTACGAGAGTTGATTTGGGAAGGGGATAAGGTTGTCGGAGTCATAGCAGAGGACTCAATCGGCTACAGGCATTCCATTTACTGTGATTTGGTTGTAGGGGCGGACGGAAAGCATTCCAATATTGCTCATTGGGTTCAAGCGGAAGAGTATAAAAGGCAGGATCCTCTGCGGCCTGTCCTGTATGGATATTATGAAGGAGTAAAACCTTTACAGGAGCCTACGACGGAGATTTTTTTAAATGATGGGCGTATCGGCTTTCTTTTTCCAATGGAGGAAGGCAGAGATTGCCTTGGTTTAGAAATCCATCCAGATGAATTCAAAGCGATGATGAAGTCACCCAAAGAAAGCTTTGAACAGTTGTACGCATCCTTATATGGAATGGAAGGTCGATTGCAAAAAGCAAAGCTGCAGGGAAGAATCATAGGAACGTCCGGAATGCCAAATTTTTTTAGGAAAGCTTATGGAAAAGGATGGGCGCTCATCGGAGATGCAGGACATAGTAAAGATCCTAGTACTGGGCTTGGAATCAACGATGCATTCATGCAGTCCTTTCTGCTGGCTGAAACACTTCAACTGGTTGATCAAGGGGAGAGTCCGTCTCAAGCACTGGAGGCTTTTCAAGAGGAGCGCGATCGGAGACTGATGCCAGGTTTCCACTTGACTCTGAATTATGTTCAATCTCTTAGAAAATGGACGAAGAATGAGCAAGCTCTTTTTCAAGCGATGGCATCCAACCCTATGGTATGGAATAAACTTGTCCCCAACTTATCTGAACAGTTGAAGCGTGAAGCGGCAGACATCCCTTTGCTGCATGAATCGGTTAAACTTGAAGCCGAATCTTTTGGATATATTCCAGATTATTGAAGAAGGAAAGCGGTTGGGTTTTATCGAATCTTCTATAGAGAGGTGAGAGAAAATGACTTGGTCAAAAGATAAAGCGTTTGAAAAATTGCAAGAAATTTATACAGACCGTGTAATGCAGGACGAGAAGCGACGTATCTTCCAGCAAGTGTATCGACATCTACATGAACATTTAGAAGACTTAGCGGTGACGAATGGATTAAAAGAAGAAGCGGAGAAACAGCTGAAATTTTTCAAAGAATACACCTTCATGCCTGGGGATAATCTATTTCAATCCATGCGTTATGTTTTTCTCCTTGCAAGAGGAGAGCGCGAAACCAGCCCTCAAGAGACTCTACAACACTTGAATCGAATTTATAAAGCTTTATTCCAGCCGTCCGGTCTTAAAAACCCCTATATTCCTGATTCCTTCTGGGAGACACCACTAGGGGTTGCTTGTTTAATAGCTGAAGAGGGCATCGAGGCTGTTTATCCAATCCTTGATGAAATTTTAGAAGCAGAACGAGCATACTAACTATAAAAGAAGAGAGGCCATAAACAGGCCTCTCTTTTGTTATTTGGATACTTTTAAAGATTTTATTTAACTAAAGTGCAGAATTCTGTAAGACTCGATTTCGAGATGTTTATGTAGTTTTAGGGTCGTTGGGGAAGGACTCGTCCAGCTGCATTGCCCAGACACTCGCGTCATAAGCAAATCATCAACGGAATGAAAAAGCACATTCCTTTTGA
>NZ_JRNX01000592.1 GCF_000786645.1 Halobacillus sp. BBL2006 | reverse complement strand
AAAAAATCAAAAAAATATGTAATGCCGCAATAGTGGTTATTAAAAACATAACCACTATTGCGGCATTCGAGTTTGTAGTCACAAATGATGGTAACTATAGGTTATTCCTCGGCAATAAGGTGCTTCTCAAATCGACCGATGTCTTTATCAGCACCGATAACAATTAAGATGTCACCTTTTTCAATTTCCTCTGTAGCCATTGGAGATACGTTTATTTCTTTCCCTCTCTTGATAGCCACGACATTGCAGCCATATTGAGCTCGAATATCTAATTCCATTAGAGACTGACCACTCAATTTATTTCCTGCTATCACCTCAACGACACTGTGATCATCGGAAAGCTCAATATAATCAAGGATGTTATTAGAAATGATGTTGTGAGCTATCCTTTTCCCCATGTCTCTTTCAGGGTGAACGACATGATCGGCCCCTATTTTATTTAAAATCTTTTCATGATAATCATTTTGGGCTTTAACAGTAATCTTTTTGATGCCCATTTCTTCTAAGATCAGCGTTGTCAGCATACTAGCTTGGATATTATCACCAATGGCAACTATAACATGATCTATATTTCTTAATCCTAGTTCTCTTAGCACATTTTCGTCCGTAGAATCAGCAATTACCGCGTGTGAAGCAATATCTCTATATTCATTTACTTTATCCTCATCTAAGTCCAGGGCAAGTACTTCCATCCCCTCTCGACTTAACTCGCGACAAATACTTCCCCCGAATCGACCTAAGCCAATGACTGCAAATTCCTTCTTCATATCATTACCTCCATGAACTAATAAATATTTTTAAACTATATAGTTAGGTTTTCTGATTTGTTTCGTTCAAGGATACAAAGTATTCAATGATATCCATCCTTCTTATTATGCCGATGAATACTTGCTGGTCATCCACTACAGGAACAAAATTTTGGCTTACTGCAAGCTCCAGCATGTCCTCCATTTCAGCATTTATGGACACTGGCCTATTGTTTCTATGTTTTTTCACCTCAGTTAAAGGGATTTTATGCATGTTTAGAAAGTTTAGGTCAGGTTCATCTTTTAGCTTCCAAAGTAAATCCCCTTCTGTAAGTGTGCCAACGTAGTTTCCATGTTTGTTAATGATAGGTATAGCCGTGTAGGAATGATACTCCAGTTTTTCTAATGCTTGACACATTGTGGCCGTATCTTGGACATAAGCGACCTTTTCTTTAGGCAATAGAAAAAAAGCAATATTCATAAAATTTAGCTCCTTATAAAGTTCTAAGTAGTTTACTGCTGGTGGTGTTTATAGTGGGTAGGGTTATTATTGGCCCTATTATACTTTTGTACTAATCTTGCTGCTAGTTCAGCATCTTTATTTTGACTCGAAGCCTTATCTAGCATACGCTTTATTTCGTTTACAGATATTCGCATGTGCTTCACTCTCCCTCATTTTATAAAAAAGGATTAAAATTCGGCATCAAAAAACACAGGGGAAGTTACCCTGTGCTCATGTAATAATTGGTCACAAGTTACTACCATCCTCTCTCTAAACGCTTACGGAGTTAGCTGTCGGATTCGGGCATAAAGAGTTGCCCTACCATAAATTATGGATTCACCCCGAGTGGCTGAGCCACGTAAATATTGGTTCCTCCGTTTCCAATCGGAATTAAGCGATTAAGATCTTTTGGAAACAATGGATTGTATTATGGTGACAAATAATACTCTCCATTATTTCTTTAGTAAAGTGTTAAAATAAGCTTAAATAACAGGAAAAAAACCGTTTGAAGGTAAATAATCTTCAATATCTTCCGTTTTCGTTAATTATCTAGTGTTTTTACGTCAATTAGGTGGGAGTGAAAGTATTTTTAAACTTGGGCAATGCTAGTAGTTAGGCCGTCCATAACTATTCTATAAAAGAGGTTTAGAATTTAATGTACTCGCTATAGAATAGATAACGTAGTAAATCTTGAATGATAGGTGGAACAAATAATGTATAAACTGGACTTGAATCCTCCTCAAATGATCATATCAATTTTTATCATATTGATTTTATCTGGTACGCTACTTTTAAAGCTTCCGTTTGCTAGTACGGAAGGGGTTTCGTTTATCGACGCTCTATTTACAGCTACTTCGGCTATGACGGTCACGGGGTTAATTGTTGTGGATACAGGCACAGCCTATACACTTTTCGGGCAAATCATTATCCTTCTACTCATTCAGTTAGGCGGCCTTGGGATTATGACCTTTGCTGTATTAATTTATATTGCTGTAGGTAAGAAAATAGGGATTAAGCAAAGATTATTGGTTAAGCAAGCGTTAAATCAGTCAGCTATAGGTGGAGTGGTCCGTCTAGCGAAACAATTACTGGTATTTTCTCTAATCGTTGAATCCATTGCCGTGATCTTTCTCTCTTTTAAATGGATACCTGAAATGGGGTGGGGGCCAGGCTTTTACGCTAGCGTCTTCCATTCAATTTCTGCGTTCAATAATGCCGGCTTTTCGATTTGGTCTGATAGCCTGTCATCTTATGTGGTGAGCCCGATCGTCAATCTTGTGATTACATTCCTTTTTATCGTGGGAGGAATAGGATTTACCGTAGTATTTGATATGTGGAAAAGTAAAGAATTTAAACAGTTAGCCTTACAAACGAAGTTAATGATTGTGGGGACTTTAGCTATTAATATCTTTAGTTTTCTTATGATTTTCTTTCTCGAGTATAATAATCCTAATACAATCGCGGACTTATCCAGCCTTGGTAAGATTCAAGCCGCTTATTTTCAATCCGTTACACCGAGAACCGCCGGATTTAATACTCTAGACATAGGCCAAATGGAAGAAGCCTCCCTGTTTTTTATTATTACTCTTATGTTTGTAGGGGGAGGGAGTGCATCAACAGCTGGCGGGATAAAACTCACGACAGCCCTGGCAATTATTCTTGCCACTCTTTCTTTCTTTAAAGATAAAGAACATGTGGTGATCTATAGAAGAAGTCTTACCAGCCATGTTATTAATAAAGCTTTGGCCCTGACAGTGGGAAGCCTTTGCGTGGTTGTGACGACTATTTTCATTTTAAATCTGAC
>NZ_JRNX01000591.1 GCF_000786645.1 Halobacillus sp. BBL2006 | reverse complement strand
GTTTTATCGAGAGACTCATACCACTCTTCCGTCAATTGTTCAGCCTTGCTCATTAAAAATTCATGCAACTCTTTATTTCTCTGCATTATAAAACTCCTCTCAAACCTAACTTATTCCCTATTTGTTCTATATAAAAACAAAAACTTCCTATCAAAATTGACATCATTTTTATATCCCTTTTATTTCCATGAGAAAAAAGGAGGATTTTGGAGAGATTTGCTGAATAAGAGAATTAAAAACAATGGAGGCGATAAGAATGGGAGTAAGAAATGTGCTTCTTGAGCAATTAGCGGCTATTTATGATGAAAACAGTTGGTTTGTTTGTTTTAATGTAGCTGTGAAAGATTTAACAGAATACCAAGCACAAATAAAACCAGACGATCAAACAAACTCCATTGAAGAGCTTGTCCACCATCTTTATTTTTATAATTATCGCTACTTGTGTCGTTTTCGAGGAGAGGAAGTCCCTGAGCTGCCCCGACATTATAATACGTTCCAAAATCATAATGGGGTGGACTGGAACAAAACGATCCAGAATTACCAGAAAGTTATGACGGGATTTCGTAAACAAATCTATCTATGTAGCGAAGAAAAGCTGGAGAAATGGTCAGAAACCCTTGCGCATTTGTTCATTCATAACGCTTATCATATTGGGCAAATCGTCCATATCAGAAAACAGTTTGGGATATGGGGCTCTTCCGCTGTTGTGCGAGGTTGATGATATAAGCATGCTGGATTATATTTTGAGAGATAGACAAAAGCGTGCATGGTTTTACATGCACGCTTTTATTTGACCTATCCTTCGTGTCTTGATGCCATTGTGTCGTTCATTTCTTGTTGTGTAGCCATTAGCGGTGTTGTAGGCTCCAAGCAAGTAATGCTACAGAAGCAGTCTAGGTCTACTGTAATACAAACTCCTGTCGAACGAAGGTTTCTTATACTTTTTCCTGGGAAGAAGTCACAAACCCTCTTGCCTTCGTTGGATGGTCCTGGTTGGGAACCACCTTCAGTTACAGGGATTAGAAGCTCCAGTTTGACACAGTCTTTTTTGTCATCGACGAATTTTACTGCTCTGAAAATTGGAGATTCCAAACAGTCCAGGAATGTAAATGATGACATACCCATTTCCATTTGACGTCGAACAACTGCACTGCCGATAAAAGGCTTACAGTCTTTACAGTACAAAATGAATGGGATAGTTGTGTTTTCATTCCCGTTTGCAGTCGGGGATAACAATTCACGAATTGAACGCTCACAACTTACGTCACAGCGTTCGCGCTCAGCAACTTCCTCTTGAGCAGCGATAATCTCTTTGATGACGTCGCGTACACATTGGCTATCTTTTCCTTTAGAACAAGAACCCATTATTATTTTCTCTCCTTTATTAGTTATTCCATATAATCTATGTGCAATAGAGAAGAGTGCTTGTATAGTAGTCTATTTATAGAAGATTTAGAGAGGGGATCAGTGAAAAATGGACGAATGTTGACGGGCATCCGCCAAGTCAAAGAGAGCAGGGAGGACATATTGTAGAATATCTATAATTTCTTTAGTTATAGACTCACAGTTTACCACGCTGTGAATTTTCCCTAGCATGAGGCGTTAGCTCACCTTAACGCCTATTTTACTCCTGTCCTGATCTTCGTTCTTCAAGAAAAAAGGCTGCCCGGCATATGCGCCGGACAGCCTTTTTCTTATTTCTTTT
>NZ_JRNX01000590.1 GCF_000786645.1 Halobacillus sp. BBL2006 | reverse complement strand
CACGTCCATCGTTGCCAACCCGCCATTACGCGTCGTCACGGATTGGAATAGAGCATAGAAGAACGACTCATGCCATGATTTATCACTGAAAAAATGCGTGCGATCAAAGAAGAATATAAGAATTGCACCAACGACAACGAGTGCAGCAAAAGTGATCGAAGTTAATTTAGTGAAAAGCGAAAAAGAGAAGAAGTCCCCTTGTCGTTTTGTTAAATAGTCTTTGACTTCAATTAAAACAGGGAAGCCGATAGCACCCAACGTCAATAGCAAAATGTTGATGAACTGGACAAAGTAATCATGTTCAAACATGACAAGCGATGAACCGGTGATATCAAACCCTGCATTTGTCGTAGCACTGACGGAAGCAAATGCTCCTTGAATGAAGGCTTCACTGATGGTTGGGAAATATTGTGTAAAATATACACCTAGGATAAGAGCTCCAATAATTTCGATGATGACGATAATGAGTAAAATCTGCCGAATCAGTCTGACCATGCCGGAGAACGTCGAGCGGTTCTGGTCCGTTTTGATCAGCTGTCTTCGTTTAAGGCCTATTCGTTGTCCGAGTAGCAGCCAGATGAATGTTCCGAGCGTCATGACCCCAATGCCGCCAAATTGAAGGATAAACATCAATACAAAATACCCACCTGTGTTAAAGGTGTCCGCTGTGGATGTCACAGTCAAACCTGTTACACTAATGGCGCTCACTGCTGTAAATAAACTATCGATGAAGCTCATGTCGATCCCTTCTCTATGTAGAAATGGCAAACTGATCAAGAATGTTGAAACGAGTGCTGCCGATACATAGAACAAAACGATAATTTGAAAAGGGGAAAGCCGATCGAAAAAGTTGTTCGGCCTCAAAGAGATGGAGCGTGCCATAATCAGTTCTCCTTAAAATAAAATTCCTGTCGAAACGGTGTCTACTTATGGATTTTAAAGCTATTCCAACCACTTGGCAAGAAGAAGGAAATGATTTACGGATTTTACTTGGTAATATATGGATGACCTGGGGTGGGAGAATGTGGATGACCTGAGGTGGGAGTAAATGGTAATGGGAACCCGTTTATTCCCTTAGGGTTGCTTCATGGATACGGGTTATCTATGATGGGAGTAGAATTCATGGAGAGAGGCGGAGTGAGCAAGTTTGGATATTCGGCATTTGCAATATTTCATAGAAGTATCTCGGTTCCATAGTTTCACAAGGGCCGCTGAGCATTTGTACATAAGTCAACCGACCATCAGTAAAATGATCAAGAATTTGGAAGCGGATCTTGGTGTAGAATTGTTTGAAAGGTCACGTAAGCAAATTACGTTAACGGACGCGGGGCGCGTCATTCTCGCACAGGCGCAAGTGATAGATAAGGCCTTCAATAATCTACAAACCCAGCTGGATGATTTACTAGGTCTTCAAAAAGGCCATATCCGGATTGGTCTTCCTCCGATTATGGATGCTGATCAGTTTTTTCAAATCCTCGGAGGGTTTCATGATCAATATCCAAACATCACCTTCCAGTTGATTGAGAATGGGGCGAAAAAGATTGAAGAAAACATTATCGAAGATGAGCTGGATGTAGGGATTACCGTCCTTCCTACAAAACAAGAAGAATTTGATTACTTCTTTCTTTTGCGAGAAGAAATGAAAGTCGTTCTGCCCCCTTCTCATGCGTTGTATGAAAGAGAAGAAATTCACTTACATGAACTGAAGGAAGAATCCTTTATTATGTTCAATAAAGATTTCGTTCTCAATGATAGAATTACGCATGCGTGTAAAG
>NZ_JRNX01000589.1 GCF_000786645.1 Halobacillus sp. BBL2006 | reverse complement strand
AGGAAGCTCGCCGGTTCCCCCACAGGAAAGCGAGCCATTCCCCTACGCCCCTTATTCCACACACAAATATCTCGAAATCGAATCTTCCACAATCCTGCACGTTTTGTTGAAATACCTTAACGATTCATTTTTGTATTTTCAAAAATATATCTAATAAACAACAAAAACATTACTTTTCCATAAAAAAAAAGGTAGAAGCGAGGGAAGCTTCTACCTAAAAAGAGAAAACACCTTGGATGAAAGGGTTTCAATTAGTATCCTATCAAAGAAATATAAATGTTAATTTAATGTAAGATTAAGTTTTTGTAAACTTCCTCGGAAGCTTCACATGAAACGTCGTCCCCTCATTTACAACACTTTCGACATCAACGCGGCCATGATGGGCTTCAACAATGTGTTTTACTATAGCCAGGCCTAAACCTGTGCCTCCGGAATTTCTGCTGCGCGCCTTATCTACACGGTAAAAACGTTCAAAAATTCTTGAGATTTCCTCTTCAGGAATTCCGACACCATTATCCGATATAGATATAACGACTTCCTCTTTCTTTTCCGTGAAAGTAAGCGATACTTCCCCATCTGAGCCGGTATAATTGATCGCATTCGTGAGCAAGTTCATAAAAACTTGCTTGAGGCGGCTCGAGTCCCCTTGAATTAGGGTTTCCCCTTCTACATGAGCCTCGAGACGGACTTCCTTTTGCTCCGCATGCTGTTGCACTATGGGAAGCAAGTCGTTAAGCAGACGCTGGATTTCCACATTTTCAATATTCAAGTAGAAATCTTCTCTCTCCAATTTAGAAAGCTCCAGGAGATCCTGAATTAAGGATTGAAGTCTGCCGCTCTCTTTTAGGATGATAGATAGAAATTGTTCTAACATGGCTTCATCTTTCATAGCTCCATCGAGAAGGGTTTCTGAAAAACCTCGAATCGAAGTGATCGGTGTTTTCAGTTCATGCGATACATTCGCTACGAAGTCTTTTCGCATTTGTTCCAATTGCTTCAGCTCGGATATGTCATGGAAAACAAGAACAGTCCCTCTCCATTTCTGATCTTCACTGAAAATCGGTGCTCCTGTCACTTCTAAATGTTTACGATCGATGTTGACTGGCAATACGAAAGTTTCACTAATCGTCTCTTCAAACATATATATTTTTTGGACCGTTTCGTGAATAGCAGTGTATGGAATAGCATCATGATACAAATAACTGACATACTCACTCTGCTCGCCGCCAAAAGTATCGAGAAAGGCTCGGTTCACTAATAAGATGTACCCTTTTTCGTCAATAAGGACGAGCCCGTTACCCATATTGTTAATCACTGCTTCTAACTGATTTTCCTGCATCCCTTTTGTGCTTGTCATTTCTTGAAGATTTCGTGCTAATATGTTGATCGATTGACTTAATTGGCCAGCCTCACCGAAATGACCTTCATATGTTCTCGCTTTATAATTACCTTTTGCCAATTCATTTGCTACATTAGCAGCCGCGCGGATCGGCCGTATATATCTAGAAAACACGTTATACCCGATAAAGAAAATAACTATCAATCCTAGTAGAAGTACGAACCCAATCAACAACCATATATTTTTCGTAATATTGGTCAGTGATTTAACAGGTGAAATAAGAATTAAGGTCCCTTCCGTATTTTCAATTCGGATTTCCATTGGAAAGTAGAACGTATTGTCCATCAACTTCCCTTCACGAATCTCCCCACCACCCGATTTTACTAGCGAGAGTACGGTCTGCTTTTCATTTTCTGAAATGATATCTATAGCTTCTACCGTATCAATCATGATCTCACCATCATTCGAGACGAAGACCATTCCTGTATTCAGCTGTTCACTGAATTCGTACAGTTCATCCTCATTTACATCTTCATTTGAAGTGTACCTTTTCAAATAAGAGGCAAAGTATTGGCTCTCTACTTCCACACGTTCTTCAAAAATATTGATGAAGTAACTTCTTGTCAGCTGGGCTAGTAATATACCAAGACCCACCATCACGATGACAACAAGAATGGTGTATGTAAATAGAGGTCTTGTGTTTGAACCCATTTATTTCGGTTCCTCCATTTTATAGCCAAGACCGCGGATGGTTTTGATATAAACAGGCTTTTTCGTATCGGGTTCAATTTTTTCTCTCAAGTGACTTACATGAACGTCTACAATCCTGGTATCTCCAGCGAAATCATAGTTCCAAACCGCACTCAAAAGCTGGTCTCTCGACATAACTCTTCCTATATTTTGAGCAAGGTAAACCAAAAGTTCGAATTCTTTCGGTGTAAAGGTAAGAGGCTCGTCCTTTATGGTAGCCTCGTATTGCTCTGGATATATGGATAGATCCGCAATTTGAAATTGCTTTTCTTCGACTTCTACTGGTTCGCGGACCATACGTCGTAAAATCGCTTTAATCCTTGCTACGACCTCACGCGGGCTGAACGGCTTAGTCAGATAATCATCCGCTCCTAACTCAAGTCCGAGCACTTTATCAAACTCATCATCTTTAGCCGTAAGCATTAGAATTGGTGTATTCACCTGCATCTGTCTTAATTGCTTACAAACGTCCATTCCGTCCATACCGGGAAGCATAACATCAAGGACGATTAAATCGAAAGAAGTAGATGATGCTTTGTCAAGAGCATCCGTACCATTGTAGGCTACTTCGGTTTCAAAACCAGCTTGTTCAATATTATATTTAAGTAGTGTAACAATGGATTCTTCATCATCGACAATTAAAATTTTTTGTTCCATCTGCCATCACCTCTGCCATCTAGTTACCTTCATCATACAATGAAGTTTACAATTTGAATATGGAAGTTAACCAAATTTACCTAATTTTAATAAACACTCTTCTATAGAATGCGACAACGACTGGTTTAAATATGCATAAACACAAAAATAGAGCCCTAAAAGGCCCCTTAAATCCCAAAGAATCTTAGGTTGTTATTTATACTTCCTCGATTAGTTCTTCCATTATATAGCAGTATTCTGAAAACTTGATTTCGAAATTTTGAGGGAATTTAGGATCGTTGGGCAAGGATTCGTCCGATTCGTCCAACTGCATCGCCCCTTGCCATTATGGGGGAGGGG
>NZ_JRNX01000061.1 GCF_000786645.1 Halobacillus sp. BBL2006 | reverse complement strand
CTTACCCGGTACGGTAGCCTTCGTGAAAGCATTGCGGTTGATTCTCGAAATCCAAAAAAGGTCAATCGAGGATCTATTCTCTCTTCGAAGAGAACTGTGGAATGAATTAGAGCAATTGGATGGTGTGGTTATTAATTCGCCTCGTGATGGTGCGCCTCATATCATTAATTTCTCAATTCCAGGATACAAGCCGGAAGTAGTGATTCATGATTTAGGTGAAAAAGATATCTTTATTTCCACGAAGTCTGCATGTTCTTCTAAGCAGCCTGACGTCAGCTCTGTGCTTAAGGCCTGTAACTTGGACCGGGATCGTACAACCTCCGCTTTACGTATAAGCTTGTCCTTTCAGAATACTAAAGAAGAGGTCCTCGCATTCATTGAGACTCTTAAAGGCACAATAAACAAACTACAACCAACAATGGGGAGATAAGCATGAATTTCGATCAAATCATGGTACGTTATGGAGAAATGGCGCTGAAAGGGAAAAATCGTAAAGCATTTGAACAGAAATTGCAGCGTAACCTTTCTACCAAATTAAAAGCATTTCCTGATACAAAAGTTTCGAAGACACAAGGACGGATGTACATTATTCTGAACGGAGAAGATCCGCATAAGGTGATGGAAACGTGCCAGGAAGTCTTCGGCATTCACAGCCTTAGTTTTGCTGTGAAAGTTGAGAAGACGGAAGAAAAGTTAAAGGAAGCTGTGCTTCTAGCCTTTCATGATGCCAACGAGGCCAAAACCTTCAAGATTTCGTCCAAGAGGACAGATAAAGGTTTTCCAATTCAATCCGGAGAGTTGAACCCGATGTTGGGAGGGCATATTCTCAGGAATACGGAAGATGTTAAGGTAGACGTTCATCATCCCGATGTAGAAATTAAAGTCGAAGTCCGTCACGATGCCGCTTATGTAACAGCCCAGGACTATCCTGGTGCTGGTGGTCTCCCTGTAGGTACCACAGGCAAAACGCTTCTCATGTTATCTGGTGGGATAGACAGTCCGGTCTCTGGCTACCTTACGATGAAGCGAGGAGTGGAGATTGAGGCTATTCATTTTCACTCCCCTCCTTACACGAGTGACCGGGCTAAACAGAAGGTCATCGATCTCGCAAAAGAGCTGTCAAGGTTCGGAAAGGCTGTTAAGATTCACGTCGTTCCTTTCACAGCCATTCAGCAAAAGATACATCGTGAAATGCCTTCAGGGTACAGCATGACGATTATGCGGAGGATGATGATGCGGATCAGTGAAAAAATCGCCCGTAAGCAAGGTATTCTTTCTCTAACTACAGGGGAGAGCCTTGGTCAAGTGGCCAGCCAAACGATGGAGAGTATGAACACGATCAATGAAGTGACGAACTATCCTGTTATCCGGCCGCTTGCCACAATGGATAAGCTGGAAATCATCGATATTTCCAGAAAAATTGGTACGTACGATATCTCTATTCGTCCTTATGAAGATTGCTGTACCGTTTTCGTACCGAAAGCACCTAAGACGAAACCTACAAGGGAAAATGCCAACTATTATGAGTCGAATTCCGATTTCAGTGAAGATATTGAGAAAGCAGTAGCAGAGACGTACACCATTGAAGTAAATGCTTCCGAAGACGACCAGGAATCTAATGAATTCAGTGATCTCTTATAAAAAGATGACCCTCCACAATCGATGTGGAGGGTTTTTCTATTTCTTTTTGCACCTGAAGTATGATATATGTAGTACTAAAACAATGAGAGGATGACCCGGTGTGAAACTTTGGTATGGTGGTAAAATCTACACGATGAAAAAGGAAGGCCAGTGGGTAGAAGCGGTAGTCACAAAAAAAGGAGAAATTATAGCTGTTGGAGAAACACAAGAGTTATATTCCCGGTATCAAGACGAGATTGAAAGCGAATATAACTTAAAAGGTTCTGTTATGTACCCAGGGTTCACGGATAGTCATCTCCATATCATTGGACACGGAGAACGTCTGATGCGGCTTGATCTGTCTTTCATGAAGTCAGCAGAAGAAGTAAAGCAAGCGCTCAAACAGCATACAGAACAGCTGAATCCAGGAGAGTGGGTGATCGGTGATGGCTGGAATGAAAATCAATGGGAGGAAAAGAGAATCATACATAAAGATGAATTAGACGAGATCTCTTTTGATCACCCCATGATGCTGACGAGGGTTTGTCGACATGCGCTTTTAGCTAATACGAAAGCTATGGAATTAGCGGGGATAGAGAAAGGCACGAGTGATCCTCAAGGTGGTGTCATAGTTCGCGACGCTAACGGAGAAGCTACTGGATTTTTCCATGACAAAGCACAAGAGATGATTAAGGCAGCCATGCCGGAAGTTACCCCTGAATATTTACGGAAAGCCACGGAGCTTGCTGTGAAGGATATGCATACGTTTGGATTAGTCGGCGGCCACAGTGAAGACTTGAACTATTATGGGGGCTTTAAAAAAACCTATGATGCATTTAAAGATGTCATTGACGGAGAAAAGACAAAATTCCGGGCGCATCTCCTCGTGCACCATGGTGTTATTGAGGATGTCGACAAAGAAGGTCTCGGATTTAAGAAAGGTACGGAATTTGTAGAGCTCGGGGCCTTGAAAATATTTTCTGATGGTGCCCTCGGAGGAAGAACCGCCTGGCTTTCAGAACCATATTCAGATGATCCTGATAACTATGGAGTAGCTATTCATACGAAAAAAGAATTGTCGGGACTTGTAGAGGAAGCAAGAAAGCGGAGCATGCCTGTCGCTGTGCATGCAATTGGCGACGGTGCGGTGGAAGCAGTCGCTGATGCCATTGCTGAAAATCCGCTCGAAAACGGAGAAAGAGATCGTATCATTCATGCTCAAATTTTACGGCCTGAATTAATTGAAAAGCTTAAAAGCCTGAATGTCGTGTTAGACATTCAGCCAACTTTTGTATCTTCGGACTTCCCATGGGTAATGGAGAGAATCGGAAATGTGCGACTGAAAAATTCATACTCTTGGAAAACGCTGCTTGATGCGGGGATTATTTGCGCTGGTGGTTCCGATGCACCGATTGAAGAAATTAACCCTCTTCTAGGAATCCGGGCAGCGGTTGATCGGCGTGCGACTTATGATCACCAGGTATACCAGGCTGAGGAGAAGTTATCGGTTTATGAAGCCATTTCCTTATACACCAAGGGGAGCGCAGAGGCAATTGCCAGGGAGAATACGCAAGGCGTAATTGAACCAGGCTATGTCGCAGATTTCACGGTGCTTGATCGGGATTTGTTTGCATTGAAGTCTCACGAGCTAGCTGATGCTACCGTAACGATGACTGTGGTAGATGGAGAAGTGATGCATCAAAGATAAGACAGAAAAGCCGGGCTGAAACCATCAGTCCGGCTTTTCTTTTCTAAAGGAATGTACGTTTCACTCGATCCCAATAGGTGTTGTTCTTTAACTTGACTGTTTTTATGACATTTTCACTCAATTTTACAGACACTTCTTTAATGTTACGGATGGAATAGGCTTCATTATCCATTCCCACTACTGGGTAATCGTTTCCGTCCTGACGCACTCGCAATTTCAAGGTGCGTTCTCCGCTTAGAA
>NZ_JRNX01000588.1 GCF_000786645.1 Halobacillus sp. BBL2006 | reverse complement strand
ATTTTTGCGTTTCATTCAGTTTTGTCCCAGCCTCTTTTAAGTTAGATGTTGACTTCAGTTAGGTATTTCGAAACATTTAAAACGAATCTTCTACAATTCACTACATCTTCTTCCCCATCAGGATCCATCTCTATTTTCAAACCTTCCTGCATGAGAGTGGCGCCGCGGTTCATCAGGCCTTTTTCAAAAATATTTACTGCTTCACAAAACTTAGGATAAGCTGTATCCCCAGAACCGAAGACGCACACTGGTACTCCTTTTAAGTCTTCATCTTCAAGTCCATCATAAAAATCTTCTGCCTCATATGGAAGGTCCCCATCGTTCCACGTGTAAGAACCAATAATTGATCCATCATATTCATGAAAATAAGAGGGATCGATTTCGTCCATTTCTTCCATAAAGACAGTATGCCCGTCTTCCTCCAAATACGTTTGAATTAGATCAGCCAAATCTTCTGTATTTCCCGACATGCTTGCAAAGCAAATTAATATCTTTGCCATGTTTATACACCTTCCCGAGGAGCACTTATTGAGTGCGGCAGAAACTCTTTCCAGTCTTGGAGTATTTGCATATGTTTTATGAAGAGATGATCATCCCTTTGGTCCAAAGCTTGATCGACTTTGTATTGATGATAAATAATGGCTAGTTCCACATCGAGTTCAGAACAAACTTGATTGTTCTGATAAAGAAGTTGTAAGTCATTTAAGTACATGTGAAACCGTATGTGCTGATTTCTTTGTATGGGTATGTACCATCCAAGTCTTTCGTTATAATCAGGAGCGCTTAGAAAGTATAAACGGTCTTTCTTATTTATGTTTAAAGTCTGCGGCCCGCACAGGCACTTAAATGGATTCGCATATCGAAAATTCTCAAGAGCAATGAACGTTTTATTCATTTGTGAGGTTCTCCTTTCGAAAGAAGATGGTTACATTATAATTGATAATGATTTTCATTGTCAATTGAATTATTAATCAAATTTTTATTCAATTCTCATAAAATTTGATATACTCAATAAAAAGAGAGATGGTTGTTCAAAGAGGAGAGACCTATGAAGACGATCAAAGAGTGGGTTACACACATTGACTTCAATGGGGACTGTTTAGTAGATAGCCCGAAACAGCTGCAATGGATTGGGCAGGGAAGAAGCGCTGTGGTTTTTAAGGTGGAAGATACAAATCATGCGGTAAAAGTGTTCTATCCAAGGTTTCAAGCCCTGGCTGAGAAGGAAGCAGAGGTTTATCGTAAGCTGTCCAACCATGATTTCTTTCCAAGATTAATTATGGAAGGGGAAGGGTTTCTTGTACTCGAATATGTAGAAGGTATCACCTTTTATGATTGTCTGGTTCAGGGAATTGCCATAACTCCCGACATGGTCCTAAAGGTAGATGAAGCTCTGGATTTTGCAAGAAAGAAAGGGCTGAACCCTTCTGATATTCATTTGAAGAATATGATGTTAACCAAAGAAAATGAAGTAAAGATCATCGATGTCGTCCGGTTTACCCAGCAACAAGAATGCTCCCACTGGCCTGACTTGAAAAAAGCTTATTACACTTACTACCAAAGAAGATTTTTCCCGAAAAAGTACCCAAGGGTAGTGATTGAGTTTATCATTCGCCTCTATAGAAAGCGATTGTTACCTATATAAAAATTTCCCCTGCTGAAGTTTTCGAAGCCACTGAAAAAGTGTTGTATTAACAGAAAGG
>NZ_JRNX01000587.1 GCF_000786645.1 Halobacillus sp. BBL2006 | reverse complement strand
TTCACCTGTAGCAGGGTTCCATCTGGAAACTTTCGCTCCACCAAAGTGGGCGATCCACAGCATCCCTTCCTCATCAATCGTCATTCCATCAGGAGCCCCTATTTCTTCTTCAAAAGAAATGATCGATGAAGGATCGCTGATCGCTCCTGTTTCTTTATCATATTTATACTGATAAACCTGCTTTGTAGGCGTATCAATATAATACATCTTCGTATGATCTGGAGACCAGGCGATGCCGTTAGAAATGCCCACCCCTGTCACCTTCTCTCTGACAGATAAGTCAGCGTCCATACAATAAAGGGTGCCCGTTCGTTCGTTTTCTTCCTGATCCATCGTTCCAGCCCAGAACCTTCCTGCAGGATCGCATTTTCCATCATTGAATCGATTGTTCGGCAAATGAGATTCGGGGTCATCGATTGGTTCTAATTGATCTGACATCCAATTATAAAAATAAAATCCATTCTCAAGCGCAAGCACGACTTCCCCACTTTCTCTTGGGGCAATCGCACCAGGAGACTGTCCTATCTCGATGGTTGTGTTTTCATGTTGCGCGGGGTCATACCTATGGATTTCCTTTTGTAAAATGTCGACCCAGTAAAGGAGTTCTTTCTCACGGTCCCACGTGGGTCCCTCCCCTAACAAAGATTTTGAATCGACAATAAGTTCTACAGACATGTTAATCCTCCTAAGTTAGGTTTACAGTTATCCTAACATTTATTTCCTCTTATTCCCGCTAAACTATGGGTTTGTAACTCATTCTTAATGAAATGCAAATAAAATTTTTCAGAATTATCTTCAGTTTTTAAGATAACGCTTACATGGTACATTTCATTAGGTTTCACCCCTTATGACTTAGGGAATCCAGTAATAGCAGGGTCTCTCAAAATATTTGACTATGCACATTATTCTGATAACATTATGGAACATGGTGAAGACTTATGTCCATCATAGAAAATCAATAACAGGAAGGTGACAGTGTGACTACTCAAAGCAGAGCAAACGATCATACTACTCCATTACGCCAGGACATCAGTTCCCTGGGTAAGATGTTAGGAAACATCCTCGTTCATCATGGCGGTGATGAGCTGTTGGATAAAGTTGAAACAATACGTACACTTACGAAAGATCTCAGGAATAATCCTGAACCATCCACATATGACCAATTAAAAGAAGAAATCCATAGCCTCGAACCACCGATGCGCTCCCAGGTCATCCGCGCATTCTCAATTTATTTCCACCTCGTCAATATTGCCGAACAAAACCACCGTATTCGCAGACGTCGCGAATATCAACTCAGAGAAGACCACGGTGTACAGCCATTCTCCTTGGATAGTGCTGTAAAAAACCTAAAAAACAATGACTTTTCTAAAGAAGTCATCCAAAATGTACTGGACCATCTATCTTTAGAACTGATCATTACCGCTCACCCGACGGAAGCGACTAAACGGACAGTCCTTGAAATTCAAAAACGGATTGCTACGATCCTGAAGCAACTGGATCACCCACAACTGACGAAGCATGAGAAAGAAAGTCTGTTGGAAAGCCTCCAAAATGAAGTTACTGTTCTTTGGCAGACAGACGAACTTCGGGAACGCAAACCTACCGTGATGGATGAAGTCCGCAATGGATTATATTATTTTGATGAGACGTTGTTTGAAGTACTTCCTGACATTCATCAGGAACTTGAAACCCGATTGGAAGAAGCCTACCCTGGTGAAGAATGGTCGGTTCCAAACTTCTTGCGCTTCGGCTCCTGGATTGGCGGTGACCGT
>NZ_JRNX01000586.1 GCF_000786645.1 Halobacillus sp. BBL2006 | reverse complement strand
CCATAATAAGTTTATCCGTGTAAATTGTGCGGCTATTGCAGAATCTCTGTTGGAAAGCGAATTGTTTGGCTACGAAGATGGAGCTTTTTCAGGTGCAAAGCGGGGCGGAAAGAAAGGACTATTCGAAGAAGCTAATTATGGAAGTATCTTCTTAGATGAAATCGGAGAATTAACTTTACCGATGCAAGCGAAACTCCTTAGGGTTCTTCAGGAGAACGAAATCATGAGAGTAGGAGGTACGAAACCCGTACATGTTGATGTTCGTGTCATAGCAGCTACCAATGTAAATTTGGAAAAAGCAATCATGAATAAGACTTTCAGGGAAGACCTCTATTACAGGTTAAACCGTTTGCCGATTTATATTCCGCCACTAAGAGAACGGAAAAAAGACTTATCTCAACTGACTCAGCACCTGATCCAGAAGCTGAACGAAGATTATGGAAGACACGTAACATCAATTGAACAGAAGGCTTTCAGACGCTTAGAAGAATACGATTGGCCGGGAAATGTCCGAGAATTGGAAAACATTATAGGAAGAGCGATGATTTATATGGAAAACCTGTCGGAAGAAATACGGTTGGAACATATTCCTCATTTGGCAAAAGAGTCACCAAGTTCCGTAGGGCATACTGAAAATGAAAATACTTGGCTTGGAGAAACACTCCAACAAGCTGTCGATGAGTATGAGAAGAAGCTGCTGGCGGATGCATTTCGTGCACATGACTTCAATAAAACCCAAACAGCTAAGGCGCTGGGGATATCCATCCGGAACTTATATTACAAATTAGATAAGTACAATTTAGATAAAAATAGCATGCAAAGATTTTCGTAATGCAGAAAATTGCAGGGTTTTGAAAGACTCAAATATGGGTCCGTTGCCGAATGTAAGGATGGCATGAATTTTGCATTTGTATAGAGAAGAAGAGGTGACATCATGAAATCATTAGAGGAAATGCTGGAACAAGTGGACCGCACTCAGCCGAAGACAGTTGCTGTTGCCCAAGCAGCAGATGCAGAAGTGTTGAGAGCAGTTAAAAAGGCATATGACCTTGGAATAGCTCGCTTTTTATTAGTTGGTGATGAAATAGAAATTAAAAGAGTATCCCAAGAGGTTGAGTTAAACCTTGATCAACAAGGTTTGATCGTCATGAACTGCCCTACGGAGGAAGCAGCGACAATAGCCGTTAAGGCTGTCCATAATAAAGAGGCACATGTGGTTATGAAGGGAAACATTGATACAAAGTCTCTCTTAAAAGCCGTCTTAGATAAACAGTATGGTTTAAGGTCGAAAGGCGTCTTATCGCATGTAGCACTCTTTGAAGTGCCGGGAAGGGACAAACTCATTTTTCTTACAGATGCTGCGATGAATATCGCACCGAATCTGGAAGAGAAGGTTCAAATTATTAATAATGCAGTTGCGGTGGCAAAACAGTCGGGTTTGGCAAAACCGAGAGTAGCCCCTCTGGCAGCTGTCGAAGTCGTTAATCCAGCCATGACAGCAACCCAGGATGCTGCCATTCTGACCCAGATGAATCAAAGAGGACAAATTAAGCATTGCCTTGTTGATGGTCCGCTTGCATTTGATAATGCGGTTGATTTGGAAGCGGCAAGACAGAAAGGTATCCAATCTGAAGTCGCTGGTCAAGCAGATATTCTTATGGCACCAACAATAGAAGTAGCTAATGCACTATACAAATCTTTTATGTATTTTGCAAATGCCAAAGTAGCCGCTGTCATTAGTGGAGCTAAAGCACCTATAGTGCTGACGTCCCGAGCAGACACGGCAGAAAGTAAAGTCTACTCTTTGGCCCTTGCCTTACAATCCAGCAAATAACAGGAGGAATTACAAATGGAAATTTTCGACTATATGAAAGAATATGATTACGAGCAATTGGTATTTTGTCAGGATGAGCAATCTGGTTTGAAAGCAATTATTGCGATTCATGATACAACACTTGGCCCTGCACTTGGTGGAACACGTATGTGGACGTATGGTTCAGAAGAAGATGCGATTGAAGACGCGCTTCGACTAGCAAAAGGAATGACTTATAAAAATGCTGCCGCAGGATTAAATCTTGGCGGAGGTAAAACAGTCATTATCGGTGATCCTAAGCAAGATAAAAATGAAGAGATGTTCCGTGCATTCGGTCGCTTTATTCAAGGATTGAACGGACGATACATTACAGCTGAAGATGTGGGTACAACAGTACAAGATATGGATCTCATTCACGAAGAAACCGATTATGTAACTGGTATTTCTCCAGCATTCGGATCCTCTGGTAACCCTTCACCTGTCACTGCATATGGCGTTTATCGCGGAATGAAAGCAGCTGCGAAAGAAGGCTTTGGCTCTGATTCTCTTGAAGGAAAAACAGTAGCCGTTCAAGGAGTTGGGAACGTTGCTTTCAATCTTTGCCGACACTTGCACGAAGAAGGAGCAAACTTAATCGTCACAGATATCAATAAAGAAGCGGTACAGCGTGCGGTGGACGAGTTCGGAGCTAAAGCGGTTGAACCGGATGACATTTATAGTGTCGACTGCGACATCTACGCTCCATGTGCTCTAGGAGCTACGATTAATGATGAAACTATTCCTCAATTGAAAGCCAAAGTCATTGCAGGAGCAGCGAATAACCAATTGAAAAATACCTCTCATGGCGATATTCTGCATGAAAAAGGTATCGTATATACTCCAGACTATGTCATTAACGCAGGTGGGGTCATCAATGTAGCAGATGAACTTCACGGATATAACAAAGATCGAGCTATGAAACGAGTTGAAACCATCTACGATAATGTCACGCGTGTTTTCGAGATTTCCCGCCGTGATAATATTCCGACTTACGCAGCA
Organism: Halobacillus sp. BBL2006; assembly: GCF_000786645.1. Classification (GTDB taxonomy): domain Bacteria; phylum Bacillota; class Bacilli; order Bacillales; family Halobacillaceae; genus Halobacillus. The sequence continues at coordinate 550 of NZ_JRNX01000586.1, read as the reverse complement.
GCAGACCGTATGGCCGAAGAGCGGATCGAACGGCTGCGTCGCTCCCGTAGCCAGTTCTTACAGAATGGTCATCATATTTTAAGTAGAAAATAATCAAGTATCGGAGGTCAAAGGCTGTGCAAAAACATCGAATCCTAGTGATCAATCCAGGATCCACTTCAACCAAGATTGGCGTCTTTGACGATGAAGAAGTAGTTTTTGAGAAGACAATTAGGCATAAGCCCGATGAGGTCAATCAATACAAACGGATCATTGATCAATATGAATTCAGGAAAAATGTGATTCTTGATGAGCTGGACAACGCAGGCATCAACATAAGTAAACTTAGTGCCGTATGCGGACGAGGCGGTTTGCTTCGTCCAATTGAAGGCGGGACATATGAAGTGAACGATGCAATGCTCGAGGATCTAAAAAACGGATATAATGGCGAACATGCCTCAAACTTAGGCGGAATCATCGCAAATGAAATTGCAAAAGGTCTAAACATAGGGGCTTACATCGTCGACCCGGTCGTCGTCGATGAGCTCCATGATGTAGCCCGCGTTTCAGG
>NZ_JRNX01000585.1 GCF_000786645.1 Halobacillus sp. BBL2006 | reverse complement strand
TTTTGATTTTTTTGGTGTGTACCCTTTATTAAAATTACTCAGCCACTAATGGTTATTTAAAGCATAAACAATGAGTGAACAAATCCCCCTTTTCTTGAGATCTCAATGTCAAGATATTCTAAAAAACACTCTGCTTGCTATTTAAATATTATTTAATTTCAACTTAACAAATTTTCTTTTCCCAACTAGTACGACGATTCCATCAATAACTTGAACTGTTATTAATGGATCCATCATTTGTCGGTGCCTGACCCCCGCTGTATTAAAGCATTAGCGTAGTAGAGACCAGCCACCATTCCCGTTAAATGAGATTCTGTTTTTTTATGGATAATAAAGAACAACAATGATATCTAAAACTATAACCCCAAATTGATACTTATTTTGCTGTCACCACACGTAAGACTCTATACTAAAATTTTATACTTCTTCAGCATTTTTATATAGAAGAACGCCCCAATAAAACCAGCTAAATAGATGAAAAATGTCAAGAAAATGTTCCACCCATTAAAATAATGAATTTTCCCCGACCAAACAGCCAGGAATTCTAAAAAAGTCGTACTGATCGTGAATAAAAAAATAAGCAACGGTGTTTTGATTATCTCCTTTGTCCTTATATAACCAAAGAGAGAGGTCAACAGGGGGAAGTAACCGATTTTGTAAGGAAATGCTGAAATTGAGGAGTTATTTTCATAAGTGGGAGAAACTTTCCAAAAAAGTTCGAAGCCCCAATCACTTCCTACAAATCCAATGGCTACCCCTAGTGGATACATGAGTATTACTAATGCCGGTTTTTTTCTAAACAAGTAACCGATTATTACTCCGGGAATAAGCAGACCGATCAATAGATTGCTCCACATATCTGAGACCTCCTTTTACTTTTTTCTTAATGTTCCCAGAAGGGAGCTTTTTATTTTTTATTAAACTCAATCTATAACGCTTGTTGAGCGTAAGGTAAGAACCCTTTATCTAAATCTGTGGGTTCCATGTATTTGCCTGTTCTATGACCTACACTCTTTTCAAGTTCTCTAATCCTTTGGCTGCTCGTAGGCTGAGTAACATCCAATTGTCTCGATGCTTTACTAAATGATCCAAGACGAACGACAAGGTCAAATGCTCGCAGCTGATTTATTTCCACTCTTATTACACCTATTAAATGAAATTGGACCAGGGCCGCCTATTTGTACTCCCGCCTGATAATTCTCATCGGGAAAATTTCCCTCAGGGACGGCACATCGGATATATCCTCCACGCTTAAGATACGGATGACAAATACCTGCCGCTTCTTTACCTTCTTCATAATCTAAATGTTCCCATACGTGCTCCGCCAAAATCACTTCGATGGATTCATGAGAAAACTGTTCTTTCCAATTTGATTCTTTCAAAAGGTTTAGTTCGGACTCCTGGGTTTGAATCCAGTCTGGATTATTGTTGTGTTCTCCTGCACCGATGACAATTTTCATGTTACCCCTCCTCTGTTCGTTTGTTCAGTCAAATACCAGCTGCTCTGGTCAAAAATATGCTTTCTTTGCAATAGCTTGTCCCGATTTGATTCAGAAATCAGCCATTCGCTGACCTCTTTTTTCACTGCGTATAATCATGGAACAAGCGACCACCATAAGGAGCGAGCATCTCATCGACAAATTCGATCAATGGCTCTTTTTGATTTTCCTTATAAAAGGTCTGCACACATTGCGTGAGCCGTTCCGCTATACTTTCATCAAATTTCTTCAGGGAACGATACATCCATTTCCCTTCTCCCGTCCACTTTTGATTCGCCCTTAAAACAAAATGATGACAGCTCTCCATAATTGCGCTGACTGTATAAACGTCCTCCTGCCAAACTTGAGAACCTTCCAAATCGTCAAGAAGGTCAGAGAGGATGTACCTGCATTCATCCATTTTATAAGATGGAAGCGCAGCGGGACCTTCAGCTAAATGCGTTTTCCCTTTTTCAACTAATGATTCAGCCGCCTGATCTCCTTTAAGAATCACACCTTCCGCGCACATTCTCGTAATCAAAGGCGTCCCCTGTTGTTTTTCAATAAAAAATTGCATATCAAGCGACCCTTCATTATGAACAAATGCTTCAACAGGATAATCTTCAAATAAGTATGATTTTCGGAAAGAGTCTTTGCCAAGGATAACCATATCCAAATCTGAAGCTGGCGTCGCCTCTCCCCTTACTACACTCCCTGAAAGCAGTGCTGCTTCGCAATCTGGAAAATGAGTGGAGAGAAACCGCTGTGCTACTTTTACGATTTCATTTTTCATAACTCAAATCCTCCTATTCAAACCAAAAGAATAAGTCCAGGCCTTTTGAAGACCTGGACCAATAATGGATTAGCAGTAAAATGCTGCTCCTACAATGACCAATAGAATAAACAGAACAATGATCAAAACAAAACTGTTTCCATATCCGGCTCCACCATAATAACGCGGTGAATAGCATCCACAGTGACTCATATGATCTCCTCCTTTTTTCTCGTCAACCATAGCCTATGTAAGTAAAAAAAAATAGGATGGGCGTTCTCCCCAGGTTCATCATTAAGCACGAAAAAAATCTCATCGATGCTGATGAGATTTTCTGTATTTTATAACTATTAAGCTTGGAACTCTTTATTTTTCAGCACAATTACTTTTTCATTGGAATGGCTGTGTGCAACACGCTTCGTTTCTTTCACTAATTCATGAATAGACGGGTGGCACTTCTGGGCTCCTTTTATCAATAACGGAACCCCAAGCGAATCGATCCCTAAGCCTCTTGAAAGCATTCCACCCATCGTCATAACGAAAGGCACTGTTGGAGAGGTGTTCGAAAAGATGATTCGGTCGTCGATATCGAACAGATTCATAAACATATGGCACAAGTCACTTAAAGCTGGCACGACAAGCTTAGAGGTTTTACGTCCAATTGTATATACTGGATGCCCCTCTTCATCTTCCCCATGAAAAATAAGTTTCCCAAAATCCTTCTTGGTCAGTTGATTAAAGTAAGGAACAGCTAAAACCTCTTCAGAAGTCAATGGCTTATCTGAAGGATTGATGAGATTTAAATGATAGGCAGCCGCTAAAGAAGTGGTGTGAGTTCCACCGTAATCATTATAAATATAAATCATAATTACTCCTCATTTCTTCCATACTATTGATAGCATGAACAAATCAGACCTTCGCTATTCTTTTCGAAGATCCAGGTTGAATAAAAAGGAGTGATGATCTATGGAACACTTTCCTGTCATCCACACAAATTTCTGGGATGCTGTTATCGCCGTCCCATCTGTCCTCATCCTCACACAGTTGATCAAAATATTGTTTCCTATCCCTAAACCGCTCGTTCCCTCCTTAGCCAATGTGATCGGCTTAATTATCTCTATTTTCATTGCTCACCCTCACAATTGGTGGGCAGGCGTCTTCATGGGATTTTTCTATGGAAATGCAGCGGTCGGGGCCTATGCCTCTTTGAAAACGTCCTTCATCGCTTATAAACGCAAAAAGAAAAAACAAACGCTGCCCTAATTGGACAGCGCCGATCTTCATTGCTCTTCTTCCCATTTTCCTACTTTCACTAACTGCGATTTCAGTACATTAAATAGATTGTCGTGAACCCTGGCATAAGGTTCACCATTTGATTTCGTTTTCGTATCACGCTTAGAGGAATGCTCGATCGTAGTGACGTGGTATGGATGATCGCCTTGTTTTACATCAAGAATATACACTTGAATCGTGTGGGCATCGCGCTGATGGATGTTCATATTCATCCCGTAAATCATTTTGTTTTCCATAAGAATCCCCACCAATATTTTAATTAATACTGGATTTGATTAGTTGATTCGTTGACCAGACTTGCTCAGCACCTGAATTTCGTGTGGTCCAGGGAATTCTTCCTTTATCTGGTCTATTTCAAAGAACTCTACCATCAGATTCTCGATTTTTTTCGCTTTGTCTCCTGCCTCGTCATCTGACGAACGCAAAGTCGTGTTGACGATAATCGGATCTTCTTCTGTCAAAAGAGTCACCGAATGAATCGGTAATTGGCTAGCGTTAGTTAAGCCTTGATCGATGGCTGGTATAACCTTCATTTCCCAGTCACGGTCTGAACGTTGGGTGAAGATTAAAGGGACCCTGGTAAGATCAAACTCTTTTTCTGAAGCTATTTGACTAAACTCTTTATGATATTCATTCACCTTCAGAATATCTTTGAGCTCATCCTTCCCTTTATAAAAGATTAACTGTACACGTTTTATGTGGCCGTCGGTCGCAGCATAGCTTCTTCCAGACATAACTTCCACTTCATTTTCATTCTGGAATTTTTTCATAACTTCATCTAATTTCTGATTTTGTTCTTTGTGTAACTCCGATTGATTACTATCGTTCCAATAGGCAGCAACGATAGCTTTGAAATCCCCATGATGATTTTTCTCCAGTACAGTTTCCATTGATTTTTGCAGATCATTCTTCATTTTATCGAAAAACTTTTGTGAATACGGACGCATGACAAGCTGAGCTTCTTTTTGCGGAGGTGAAACATTCAAATCATATCCATCAGGATAACTTTTTTTCTTAAAAACGTCTTTGGCAATCGCCGATTCGATTTCATTCTCCATCTCTATCGCTTGATAGGCAGCGATGATCGAATTACTATCCACCGCTTTTGTCGTACCATTTTTATTACCCAAAATAAAAATTACCAATACCACACTTACAGCTAACACCCCAAGCGTAATCATCCATTTTTTCAAAATAAAAATCCCCTTTATGTAAGGTTATATTATCTTTTAGTAAAAAGAATGACAGCGATAATCATGAGGATCATACCAGCAATCCGCTGGCCGTCTAATTGAATTTGCGGCATCCCGAACAACCCGAAATGATCGATCAGGGAACTGGCGATTAGCTGAGCGGCAATCAGTGTAATAATAGATGCCGCAACTCCTAAGCGAGGCACTGTTAAAACCATCGTTGAAACGTAGAAAGCCCCCAGCAACCCGCCAAGCAATTGCCATTTCGGTACTTGAAACACGTTAAGAAGATTTCCTCTTCCAAAAAACAGCATGACTAAAAACAAAGCAACGGTCCCAACTAAAAAGGAGACGAACGCCCCTTCAAATACACCAACCTTTTGCCCGAGCCCACCGTTTACCGTTGACTGTATTGCTACTCCAACGCCGCCGATAAAGACAAGCAGCATCAATAACCATTGCATCTAGCTGACCCCTCCCTCTTGATGTGTGGTGTCAGGTACCGAAGACTCTTTTTTGCGTACCTGGTACCACCTGACTTCTTTTCGGTACCTGGTACCACCTCACGCCTTTCCGGTACCAGGTACCGGAAGTTCTCATTTCAGTACCTGGTACCACAATCCCGGTTCTTGGTACCTGACACCAAACACCGATTTCCGGTACCTGACACCACATAAACAGAATACTTACAATTATTTCAAAGCGAGGGAGGTTTCTCAATAGTTTCTTTGATTTCTTCGACTACCTGGCTCAAAGGCTTATGGTCAGTCTCAATGTATGTGTGAAAGTCTTCTTCTTCAAACGCTTTAAGGCATGAGTCTGCTTGCTGGAAGCACCAATTCCCTTCTTCTTCTCCACGTTCTCGCAGTCTCTCGAAGATCGTTTCTTTTTTAGCCAGTAGACAGAAGTGATGTGTGTCCTCATCCACCTTTTCAAACCCGCTTCGTATGTAGTCTAGATAATTTTTGTTCCTTATTGTCATGGGTACAATCAAGAGCATCTGATAAGTACTCACCAAATGTTCGGCTACCTGAACGGTCAGTTCTTTCCAGAGCTTAAAATCCTGAAAATCCCCACTGTCAGCTTCTCGTTGCTTCACATCATCAGGAAGGATCTCTCTAAGAAAAAACCCCACATTTTCCGGATCAAAAAGCATGCTGTTTGGTATTTCGTTTACCAGCCGTTCGGCTAAGCTTGTTTTTCCGACCCCAAAAGCTCCATTTATCATCAATATCATTCTCGTCCCCCCTATCCTCCTAATAGACGATAAAAAAGTAGATTTGTTTCAAAAAAAAAGCGCTCTCCATTTCTGGAAAAGCGCAACTTTAATTCGCGCAAATAACGCAAAGACTATCCCTCTTTGATCAAGACCAGTGGTTGCCGACTATATAATCCTAACCTTAGAAAACTACAGCTATTAATGAAGATTATTTATTTTTGTTCAACCGCAAACTGCTGAATACGCGCACTGATCTCATCACGCACACGCTGGAATACCGCCCACTTTTCTTCTTCCGTGCCTTCTGCTTTTGCTGGATCATCAAATCCCCAGTGTAAACGAGTCACATGTGATGGAGTCATTGGACATTTGTCATTCGCATCCCCGCATAGTGTAATCGCATAAGCGGCATTGTTTAAAATATCCGGATCGATGATATCAGACTTCTGATCACTGATGTCGATATCGACCTCTTTCATGGCTTTTACAGCGTTCGGGTTTAAACCGTGCGC
>NZ_JRNX01000584.1 GCF_000786645.1 Halobacillus sp. BBL2006 | reverse complement strand
TTATTTTTTTGTTTTCTGGAAGTGCAAGTGCCGAGGAATCGCATAGAATCTTATTAGAGGATACCATTCCTGCTCCTATGGAACCGATAGCCCCCAACCAGACCACCTTCGGTGAAAATCAAGCGCTAAACGAAACAGAAATTCAGGAACGATTTTTAGAGATTGATTCTTCCTATGACGTAAATGAGCCTTTATCTCCCGAAGATGCCGAGTTCATAAGAGCCTATGCCACTCTACCCACCGCCTCTTCCAAACCTTCCTATATGGAAAGTTTAGATTCACCTCATGCATCCTTAAGATTCAATGGATCCAATAGTAGATCATTTGACCAATACAAATCGTACAATGGTGTTTCTCTGAATTTTTACGGAAAAATATATTCCGATATCAACCTTTTCAACCACTCTTACAGGGGGGATGTGAAGTCTAAAATCAGCAGAGGCAGTAGTAAAGTAAGAGAAATAAAAAATGTGATATCCAATACCGCTTACGGAGTGGTTGGAAGTTCTGGCACCTATATAGGGATCGTTTATAAGGGGGCCATTGTTAGTTCATCTAAATACGCAAGGACTACCTGGAGTACGGATGAAACGAGGAAATACGGCGCTGTAGGAGTCGTCTATACTTATACGAACGCTTATTCTAAAATTACGACCACTTCCGGGACGTTCACCCTTTATGCCTTTTAAGGAGGAGTTTTTTTGCTAACATTCAGCCCCGTGGGGATTCTTATTTTCCTGTTGGTCATTGTGGTCATTTTCTTTTTAGTGAAACGCGTAATGAAAAAGAATTAACCAAAAAGCATCGACAAGGATGCTTTTTATTTTTGCTCTCCCTTTCATTCCTGGTCCTGTTCAACAAAAAAAGAGAAGAGCACCAACGGCTCTTCTCTCCTGTAAAAATGACTCAGTCCAACGAAAACGGACTTTATTTAAGAAACAGAAAAACCTTCCTGCTCTTTCACTCCATCTTTCCCTGTAAACTCATCAAGCAGCGCACGCACTTCATCAGTGGAGTGTGTGCTCATCAGCTGATTCCTCAACTCACTCGCTCCCCGGAATCCGCGGACGTAAATCTTAAAGAAGCGGCGAAGCGGTTTGAAGAGACGCGGCTCCAGTTCTTCCGAATACTTATCATGAAGATCAAGCTGCATGCGCAATAGATCGAGCAATTCTTCGCTTGAGTGCTCTTTCTTCTCTGTTTCAAAAGCGAACGGATTGTGGAAGATCCCGCGTCCGATCATGATACCGTCTACGCCGTATTTTTCCGCAAGCTCTAGCCCTTTCTGACGGTCAGGAATGTCTCCATTGATCGTCAGCAGCGTATCAGGGGCTACTTCATCACGAAGCTTCTTAATCTCCGGAATCAGCTCCCAGTGCGCATCGAAGTCACTCATTTCTTTTTTCGTACGTAGATGGATGGAGAGATTGACAATATCCTGCTCCAGAAGGTGCTTGAGCCAAGTGCGCCATTCCTCGACTTTCGTATAACCGAGTCGGGTCTTTACGCTTACTGGAAGTCCTCCTGCTTTGGCTGCCTGGATGATTTCCGCTGCGGCATCCGGGCGACGGATCAGCCCACATCCTTTCCCTTTCGCTGCAACATTGTGCACAGGGCAGCCCATATTGATATCGATGCCGCGAAAGCCCATTTCGGCCATGCCGATACTCATTTGGCGA
>NZ_JRNX01000583.1 GCF_000786645.1 Halobacillus sp. BBL2006 | reverse complement strand
TTGCAAATTTTCTTCCTGCAATCGGTGTTCCAAGTCGATCATTGCCTTCTTGATGATGTCTGCCGCGCTTCCTTGAATCGGCGTATTCATCGCCGTACGTTCAGCAAATCCTCGTTTATTGAAGTTACGGCTGGTGATGTCCGGTAAATATCTGCGGCGATTCATGAAGGTTGAAACATAACCGACTCTCTTCGCCTCTTGTACGGTTTCATCCATGTACTCCTTAACTCCCGGATAACTTTCAAAGTATTTTTCTATAAAAGCTTTCGCTTCTTTCCTCGTAATGCCAAGGCTTTGAGAGAGTCCATAATCGCTGATACCATAAACAATTCCAAAGTTAACTGCTTTCGCTTGTCTTCTCATCTCACTTGTAACCTCATCGCTTTCCACTCCAAAAACTTCACTTGCTGTTTGTGTGTGGATGTCCTGCCCTTCTTTAAAGGCTGCTACCAATTTCTCGTCTCGAGCAATATGGGCAAGCACACGAAGTTCAATTTGGGAATAGTCACTTGCAAACATAACCCAATTTTCCTCTGAAGGAATGAAAGCTTGTCTGATTTTACGACCTTCTTCAAGGCGAATTGGAATGTTCTGAAGGTTCGGATCTGTCGAACTTAAACGTCCGGTTTGAGTCAACGCCTGGTTGAAGCGCGTATGAACCTTTTGAGTGTCCTCATGAACAACTTTCAACAATCCTTCAATATACGTAGACTTGAGCTTACCAAGTTGACGGTATAACAGAATCTTCGGAATGATTTCATGCTCGCCCTCTAACTGCTCAAGCACATCCGCAGAGGTAGAATATCCCGTTTTCGTCTTTTTGATAACCGGAAGCTCCAATTTTTCAAACAAAATCGGACCTAGCTGTTTAGGAGAGTTCATATTGAAAGACTCACCAGCAAGCTCGAAGATTTCCTTTTGGACCGTTTCTAAACGGCCTTCCAATTCATCCCCCATCTTCTGCAAGCGATTCACATCCACTTGAACACCACGATGCTCCATGCGGCCAAGAATTAATGCGAGTGGCATTTCCAGCTCATTGTACAAATCATATTGCTCATTGTCCTTCAGCTGTCGTTCTGCCGTTTCCTTCAGTTGATAGACCATGCTGGCTTTCCTGCTGATATGATCCTGGAATACTTCATCGTCATCTGGACGTTTCATTTTCGCCCCTTTTCCGTAAACCTCTTCATCATACTTCACAGCACCTTCTCCCATACGATGGCTGATTGCTGGAATATCATGATTGTTTTCGGAAGGGTTGATTAAATAAGAAGCAAGCAGCAAATCAAAGGTGATTCCTTCGATATAAATGCCATGACGCATCAAAGCGACAAGCGTTCCTTTTGCATCAAATACCCACTTCTCTTTCGCTGCATCCTCTGCCCATTTTTTGAATGCTTCCGAGTCCTTCGCCTTTTCTATAGATACTACATATTTTTTATCCTGATTTACGATCGCAATGCCTTCGATAGGAGCCTGATGGTAGTTATCGTAGAGCATTTCCACGACCAATGCTTCCTGCCCTGTGAACATCTCGTCTGTAAAGTCTTCCACCACCTCAACTTCTATGTCAGGAAGTTGAGAAGCTTCCTTATTACCAGACTCCCCACCTTCCTGCACTCGGGAGAGCAACGATTGGAAGCCTAGTTCTTTGAAGAACTGACTCACTTGGTGCGTTTGATATCCCTCATATGCAAGGTCCTCGAGTTTCACTTCTATCGGAGCATTTCTTTCGATAGTGACAAGCTGTTGACTCATGAACGCCTCATCTTTGTTAGATTCAAGTTTTTCTTTAAGTTTCTTCCCACTAACGGCATCGAGATTTTCATAAAGGTTTTCAAGTGTATCGAATTGCTTCAACAATTTCACCGCAGTTTTTTCACCGACTCCAGGCACTCCAGGGATGTTATCAGAACTATCCCCCATAAGAGCTTTCAGATCAATGATTTGATCTGGGCGAACCTCCAATTTTTCTAATAAGAAGGTAGGATCATATGTATCCACATTGGTAATTCCCTTTTTGGTCAACGTAACATTTACCCGATCGGTTACCAGCTGCAGCAAATCTTTATCCCCTGATATCACTTTTACGTCAAGCTCTTTCTCTCCTGCTTGAGTAGCCAGCGTACCGATAATATCATCCGCTTCATATTGATCGAGCTGATAATATTTCACATCAAAAGCATCCAGCAACTCTTTCAAGACAGGGAATTGTTCCGATAATTCAGGAGGTGTCTTTTGACGCCCACCTTTATATTCACTGTAGGTTTTATGTCTAAAGGTCGTTTTACCTGCGTCAAAAGCGACCAGCAAATGGTCGGGCTGATCTTCTTCTAATATTTTCAACAGCATTGTTGTAAATCCGTATACCGCATTTGTGTATACCCCTTTATCATTGTTCAGTAAAGGCAGTGCAAAAAAGGCACGATAAGCAATACTGTTTCCATCAATTAATACGACTTTCTCAGCCATGAGCTCACTCCTATTCATATAAAAAACGTCTTTTCCCTCATTCTACCACGTTTGTAGTTAAGAAGGAAAAGACGCACGACTCATCATTCAAAATAGCCTAAGAGTAGTTCAGTATAGGGTGAATCTTGAGGAAGGATAATGGTTGTTTCGCCATCAATCGTTTCTTTATAAGATTCTAATGTACGATACAATTGATAAAACTCCGGGTCCTGGGAAAAGGCTTCATTGTATATTTGAGCAGCTTCCTGCTCCCCCTCAGCTCTAATTTTCTCTGCATCAGCCCTTGCCGTCGAAAGCATTTCTTTCACTTCACGGTCCGCAGTTGCCATCGTCCTGTTCTTCTCTGCTTCCCCTTGGGACAGATACTCTTGTGCAATCTTTTCACGATCCGTAATCATCTGGGTGAAGACAGCTTCCTCATTGGCCTCTGGCAAATCAGAACGTTTGATCCTAACATCATCCACCACAATTCCATAGTTATCCCTTGTCAGGAATTCATTTACTCTTGAAGTGATTTCTTCATTCAATGTGCCACGGGAACTTTCCTCTTCATTAATGATTTCCGAAAAATCCATCTTCCCTAATTCAGTACGGACGATTGAAAAAATGAACTCACCCATTCTCGCCTCCGCATTAGCCATCGTTCTCGCATTCGAAATCATTTTTTCCGGATCAGAAATACTCCAAATGGCATAATTATCGATTATCATACGTTTCTTATCAAGAGTGGTAATCTCTTTTTCATCAACATCATAAACCATTTTTTTCTTTGACAGAGAAGAGACCTCCTGAACGAGAGGCAGCTTAAATTTCAATCCTGGTTCGTCATGAATTTTTATAACATCTCCGAATTGCCGAACAACTTTGTACTCTCCTTCTTTAACAATGATCATCGAGTTGATTCCGATTAACAAAAGAGCTACGATCACCACGATCGTCACTCCTGCCCGAATATAGTTCCTCATATTTTTCGGCTGCTTTTTTTCATTCATATCAATGGTGTCACCCATTCTTGTCGCCCTCCTCACTGTCTTCTTGAGCTGGCGGAGTCACCTTTTGCACATTGCCCTGATTCAAAGGCAAGTACTTCATCGTATTGCCATCATCATTCATAATGTACACATTGGCTTGAGGAAGTACCTCCTCAAGTGTTTCCATGACGAGACGCTCACGAGTGACATCCTGGTTGTCTTCATATTCACTTAAAAGCGCATTAAAGCGGGCGACTGCCCCATTAGCGTCTTGGATTCGTTCTACCTTATCTCCTTCTGCGCGTTGGATAATCGCATCTTTTTCGCCAAGCGCTTCTTCTCTTTTCTGATTGGCATATTTGTCAGCTTCATTTTCTTTACTTTGCTTTTGCTCTCTTGCATCTGTTACTTTCGTAAATGCTTTTCGTACCTCTTGGTTCGGCAGGTCTACTTCTTGGAGTTTCACATCGATGATCGAAACGCCAACCTCATAACTATCAATGAGAGACACAAGCATTTCTCTTACTTCGTTTTCAATCTCAGCTTTACCGGAAGTGAGTGCTTCATCAATTTCGCTGCTTCCGATGACTCCCCTTAAAGAAGAAGAAGTCGCATTGAAAAGGACTTGCTCAGGTTCTTCTGAAGCGAACAAGTAAGATCTTGGGTCGGTAATTTTCCACTGAACAACAAGATCAGCTTGGACGATTTTATCATCGCCTGTGATCATGGTTACCTTATCTGCTTCATCCTCTCCATCATTAAATCCAAAGTCCAGGCTGAAGGTTTCTTTGGACATTTTTTTCACTTCTTGAATCGGCCATGGCATTTTAAAGTGCAATCCAGGCTCGGCAATGC
>NZ_JRNX01000582.1 GCF_000786645.1 Halobacillus sp. BBL2006 | reverse complement strand
CTCGAAACTGAGTCTTCAACAATCGGGAGCTTTAGTTGTATGAGATTCCTAATTTAGCAAGTTGCTATTTTTACACCTGAATGTTCAACACCGATAGATATCATATCTTAATGTAAAGAAGGAGGTTATGGAACATGAAAAAAGGAATTGCCAATTTCCAGATTGGAGAAACATTCGACTATTTTCTATTGATTAAATCAGCAACAAAAGGGGTCGCAAGCAACGGAAAGCCTTTTTTATCGTTTATGTTAAAGGATAAAACAGGCGAGATTGATGCAAAGCTTTGGGAAGCAAGTAACGAGGATGAACAGGTCTTCCAGCAAGGAGAACTTGTGAAAGTTAGCGGGGAGGTCGGGCAATTCCGAAATAAACCCCAATTGAAAATCCATAGCATTCGTCCTTCGCAGACGACGGATGGAGTGTTTGTATCTGATTTTATTGAGAAAGCTCCTGTGGACAAAGGAGAGCTCATGGAGAGGATTACAGAAGCTATTTTTGAAATGAAAAATGCTAATTTACAGCGCATTACTCGTCAATTTGTAAAGCAGTATCAGGAAGAACTGCTGACTTATCCCGCCGCTGTACGTAACCATCATGAGTATGTGTCTGGACTCGCTCATCACATTGTTTCAATGCTTCATCTTGCGAAAGAAATCATCGGACTATACCCTGATTTGAATAGAGACCTTCTCTATGCAGGGATCATTTTACATGACCTAGGAAAATTAAGAGAGCTATCCAATGCAGCTTCTCCTTCTTATACAACCGAAGGCAAGTTGATAGGCCACATTCCCCTTATGGTAGAGGAGATACGTCTTGTTGCGAACGAGCTACAAATCGATGGGGAAGAGGTCACGGTATTGCAGCATATGATTTTAAGTCATCATGGGAAAGCAGAATGGGGAAGCCCTAAACCGCCGCTTGTTCGTGAAGCGGAAGTGCTGCATTACATCGATATGCTCGATGCACGTATGAACATGCTGAATCGTGCATTAAGTAAAGTAAACCCTGGGGAATATACAGAGAAGCTGTACTCGCTTGAACAGCGGGCATTTTATAAACCACTGTTTGAAGAAAAATAACTGGCGTAGGAGAAAGAGACATGAAATGGAAAGATTGGGATCGGAATTTAAAGATCCGATTGTTCGGGGAAGGAACGATGAATATTCTGTTCTGGATGTTCTTCCCATTTATGACGATTTATTTTGAACGTTCTTTTGGTAAGGATTATGCGGGGATTCTCCTGATGCTGTCCCAGGCCTTTTCTGTCATCGCAAGTTTGCTGGGCGGATATTGCGCCGATCGTTTTGGTCGGAAGAAAATGATGGTTTATTCTGCGATCGGGGAGTGTCTGACCTTTATGGTATTTGCTGCAGCCAACTCTCCGTGGCTTGACTCTCCAGTTCTTACGTTCATCGCTTTCAGTTTGTTAGGCGTATGCGGTGCCTTTTATTGGCCTGCATCCCACGCGATGGTTGCTGATGTTGTACCGGAGAAACACCGGGCGAACGTATTTGCTGTTTTTTATACATCCATCAATATTGCCGTTGTGATCGGCCCGGTAATTGGAAGTTATATCTTTTATACATACCGTTTCGAGATGCTGATCGCTGGTGTAGTCATTACAGCCTTATTAGCTGGGCTCCTTTCCTATTATTTAAGCGAAACAACGACAGTCAAAGAACGTGTAAAGGAGAAAGGAGAGAATGTGTTTTCGGTCATTTGGAAAGAACTCAGTGCCTATCGTATCATTGCAAAAGATCGGATCTTTCTTCTTTTCATCATTGCTGGAGTTTTGGCAGCTCAAACTTTTATGCAATTGGATTTATTGATTGCCGTTTATACGAGTGAAGTAGTAGAGAATCAGACGTTGGTTCAGATAGGGGAATGGAGCTGGAAAATTTCAGGGGAAAGAGCCTTTGGACTTGTATTAGCTGAAAATGGGTTACTTGTCGCTTTATTTACCGTAATCGTAACGAAGTGGATGAATCAGTTCAATGAAAAGCGGGTGTTCATCTTTTCCAGTGTCTTCTATGCCGTTGGAATTATCTTGTATGGAATGACTCAAAGTGTATGGGTGTTTGTGATAGCAATGGCGATTTTTACTTTTGCAGAATTGATGGTGGTTGGAATTCAGGAGAGCTTTGTTTCGAAATTGGCTCCGGAAGATATGAGAGGGCAGTATTTTTCTGCAGCATCGCTGCGTTTTACGATTGGTCGACTGCTGGCTCCGTTAAGTTTGATTGTTTCTAATTATATGAGTTACTCTATGACTTTTCTTATGCTAGGGGTCTTTGCTTTAAGCAGCGCAGCTATCTATATGTTGATGTTTGCGAAGATGAGTAGAGTCCCATCTTAAATGGGCTTGTTCATAAACAGAGCATAAGCGTCATAGACTAGATACAAATGAGATAGGGAGGAACCAACTATGTTGTTCGGGATTCCGATCTGGGTTTACTTTTGTATCATCTTTATTTTCATAAGTGGCTATATGGCGATTCGCGCGATGCGTGCAGAGCATGATTTAGAGCAGCAATTTATCGAAAAAGAAGGGCAAGTCTATTTGAAGAGAATGGAAAATGAGAAGGAACGTCGAGCTAAGAAAGATAAAGCAATGATGTCAGAATAAAAGCCAGGTGATCGGAATCACCTGGCTTTTTGTTGATTTATTCTTCAGTTTTGGTTTCTTCAGAGTTGCTTGATCCTTCGGAATCACCTGATTTAGAGTCTTCTGCTGGTGCTGCTTCAGGTTGTTTGAATAGATCCTTGTACTCTTCAATTTTCACGTTAATATCAGCCTCTTGCATCAATTTGTCCATCTTTTCTTGTAGCTTCGCTTGATCGACTTTCTGACTTACAAGTGTACGTTTGATTTCATCTTTTGCTTCTTTATAAGGTTTCACATCTTCAGCTTTACGCTTATCTGTTACTTTGATGATGTGGTAGCCAAACTGAGTTTTTACAGGCTCACTGATTTCCCCTTTTTCAAGGCTGTAAGCTGCCTCTTCGAATTCCGGTGCCATCTTACCAGGTCCGAACCAGCCTAGTTTACCACCTTGCTGAGCAGAGCCATCAGAGGAGTATTCACTTGCAAGTTTACCGAAGTCGGCACCATCTTCAAGCTTCTGTTTTACTTCTTTAGCAGTTTCTTCATCTTTAACCAAGATGTGGCTCGCTTGAATTTCAGTCTTCATACGTTCATAGTATTGCTTCATTTCTTCTTCGGAAATATCTACATCTTCGGACGCCGCTTTTTCTTGAAGAAGGCTGAAACGAATGACTTCTTTGAACTCTTCTTCACTTCCATAACCACTTTGTTGAAGAACCATTTCAAATTGGTCGCCATATTGCTCTTTAAGTGTTTCTAATTCTTTGTTGACTGCTTCATCGGATACATCATATTTATTGGCTAGGACTTCTTTCATGACAAGTTGTTGAAGGACTTGTTCCCCATTACTGCTCTTCAATTCTTGATAGAATTCCTCTTTCGTGATGTCTCCACCACCAGTTTCTACAACTACTTCAGAGTCGTCTGCATTGGATGAACAAGCAGATAATGTGAATACGCTGGCCGCTAAGGCAGCGGTGATTGCAATTTTCTTCATGACGTACACTCCTATTTACGAATTTATAATTTTTATGACGTAGAGATCTACTTCTAACAGCCCATGAGTTAATATAACATATTTTGCCTCGCATGTTCCATAGAGGAAGAACAAATTATGGAGAAGGAGATATTTAAAGAAAATAGGCCAAACCGGGAATGAACCGGCTTGGCCTGTTTGATTATAGTGTATTCAATACTTCTACATATGATGATATGAGTAAAATCGTAATCAAGACGTTGATGGTCCGGAATACGCGTGTTTGCTTTTCATTCGACATCTTTGTTTTCAAGCATAAGGAATGAGTGAGTGAATTGAACACAAATAATATGACGAGTGCGTACAAGATAAATCCAAATGCCATGACGAAGAAACCTCCTTTATTCCCTATGAAACTACTCTATCAAAATTTCTCACCATTGAACAGAATAAAGGGACGGAAAATAATAAAAAAGAACGTTCCATCTAAGAACGTTCCTTTCATTCAATTAGGCTTCGCGTCGTTGGATAAGAATGTCATAGCCTTCTTTCGCATTTTCAATGATGCATTTCCGTGGTGCTTTTGCAAAATAATTTAGATAGAGAAAATCGGAAAAAGACAATCCAATATTCACGGCTGCAAATAAAATTAGATAAGCATAGTAGTTCGGGAAGACACAGCTCATGACGATTGCCGGAACAGTAATGAACAACGTCGGTGCTAAAGCCATCATGATAGAAGTCTGCTTCGATAATTTTGATTTGCATTGATACGTGAACGTTGGAATGATTCGTTTCCTGAATCTAAACTTCACTCTAAGTCGCTTGTAAAAGAGAATGAGTGGCAGTATATGCATAAGCCGATGCATAGATGGCAGGAAAAACAATATGACAAGAAGAGGCAAGAAGCCGTGATCTTTCATATCGTGCGTGCCATGATACATCGAAAATGGTAAATATAACAACATAAAGGACAATAGTCCAGTCAAAAACGACATCAGGTAAACGCGATTTAGACCGAATTCTTTGTTGATGTTCACTGTTTTCCAGCAATTCATCAGAGAATCCCCCTTTGCTACAAAAAGTACTGTGATTTTTATAAGAAATATCGCTATGATATGTGTGATTTCGTCAAATCATAGATGTTTATCGCACAAGTGGAATAATAGTATGTTTCACAAGAAAAAGCAATAGGTTTTTTGTAAAAAAAAAATTTGTTACAAAAACTGTTTTGGCGGGAATTGACTGCACGTCTTATAATCCTGTTATACCAGGGGTTGGAGGGGGGATTTGTGAAGAAAGAGGATCCATGTGAGATGTTCCGTTTTCAACTTCAATTGCTTCTAAAGATGGAGGAAATGAAGAAGTATCCATTTGCAAAAATGGTGATTGAAAAAGAACTTACTAAGAGTGATTATATAGAAACATTAGAATTGCTAGAAAAGCTTGACGCTCCGTACAAGGATGATTGTCAAAGTGGATTCATCCATCATCAATCTTTTCCTCTTCATTATGCTGGTATGCTATGTCATAAGCTGCCTATAGACGAATCACTTGAAGCACTAGAGTGTGAAGATATTTACCCTGATGTCGAGGAAAAGTTGATGGAGCTGAGCAAACATTGAAAAACCCCTTCCCGAAAAAAATTTAGGAAGGGGTTTTCTTATAAGTAAAAGATTTGGTTGTCCTAATGCACTGTTGTAGCGGTACAGCAATTAGCCTCTCAAGGTTATAAGTCAATCGACTTCAAGGAGAGACAGGTCATCCATCACGCCGCATATAATGTTTGTTAGGGGCAACAATTTCATAGTTAAGAAGATTTGGGTTTTTGTTTTTTGTACGTTTCTAGGTCTGTTGGTTGGTTAATTACTGAATCCGTCTCGATACTTTCTAAGGAACGTTCCAGGATTTCCATATACTCATCTCCGTAGATTTCTTTGATCAGAGCAGATAAATCCAAGAATTCAGGTAGCTTGCCATACATTTCCGTCATCGGCAGCACCCCTCTCAAAACTGAGTTATCATCAGGATTGTACTCAGCCAAGGTAGCTTCTAACAGCTCCACACCTTCCTCTGTCAATTCTACGTATGTGTTTCGCTTATCATTCTCACGCTTGGAGAATTGCAATAATCCTCTCTTTTCAAGCTTCTTAGAGAAATTGAAGGCCGTGGAAACGTGCATGACCCCATACTTCGAGATTTCTGAGATACTTGCCCCTTTTAAATGGTAAGAAATCCATAAGATATGATGCTCGTTGATGTTAAGTTGGAAAGGTTTGATCCAATCCTGCCAATCCTTTTCAATGGCTTTCCAAAGAGCTTTCGATAGCTGGGCCATTTTATGGCTATAAAAGATTGCCTCCCGTTTGGAAATTTTGTCTTTCATACATCTCACCTTCTTTAGGGTTGTCATAGATCTTGAGTGTCAGGTTTACATGAATGATGAAAGTAAGAAGAAACCCATCATCCTAGAACAGACCGTGCTACTTCTAATGATAATAATAATTTAAA
>NZ_JRNX01000581.1 GCF_000786645.1 Halobacillus sp. BBL2006 | reverse complement strand
TGTGTTTTTTCTTTTTTCCCTATCAATCCAAAACGTAATTCCATGATCTGCTTTTCCCGGTCATTAAGCTGCTCCAAAGCTGTTTTTAGTAACTTTTTATCGATTTTCTTTTCAATGCCTTTTGTAATTAAATCCTCTTCTGTTCCTAGAATGTCTGACAATAAAAGCTCATTTCCATCCCAATCGACATTTAATGGCTCATCGAACGACACTTCGGTTTTAAGCTTGTTACTTTTTCTAAGATGCATGAGGATTTCATTTTCAATACATCGTGATGCATAAGTAGCTAATTTGATTTTTTTCTCTGGGTCAAAAGTATTCACCGCTTTAATCAAACCAATAGTACCTATACTAATCAAGTCTTCGATATTAAGTCCCGTGTTTTCAAATTTTCGAGCAATATAGACCACTAAACGCAGGTTTCTTTCGATCAGCATCGCTCTTGCTGCTTTATCTCCTTTTGGAAGAAGCTCTAAAAGCTCTTTTTCTTCCTCTCTGGAAAGTGGAGGCGGTAAGGCTTCACTCCCACCAATGTAGTAAATTTCATCCTGTTTAATACCTAGTTTGATGAGAGCTCTATAGAGCCATAGCCGCGCTTTGAAAAACCACTTGATCATAAATATCCCCCTTGGCTTTACGCTGATTTTCCTTTTACCATCACGTGTGGATGAATAAGCATTTGATAAAGACGATCATGAGTCAGATCTTGTTGCTGTACCCCTACTAACGGTTGTTTGATCTCCAATTGACCATCCGGTGTATCGATAGTGATCGAGTCAACTAAAAGCGTAACTAGAAGCTGCCCTTTTATTCCTGCTGCTGAGTAAGGCACTAGCCGGATAGCCTTTTGAATCTGATCAGGCAGTTCATCCATTGCCGTCACAACTTGGTCAACGTGAAGCAAATCAAGTTCTTCTTTTGCCATTAACTGTCCTAACACACTTGGATCTGCCAGAAATACCATTTTCCTGCTTACTGGATCAATTAACTGGTTGCCACTATCAACAAGTCCTTTACACACCGCTTTCTGCTCATTCCAGCAAACACTGACATCATAAATATTCTCAAGCTTCATTCGATGGACACTTACTTGATCCATCCGCCATTTCGTAAAAAAATAGGAGGACGGAAAACCTAAAAAGACAAACAGCCAACTGACAGGATCACCATAACCACCTGAAAACGTGACGATCGATCCACCTTGAATGCTGATTTCTGTCGCTAGAAAATAATGCACCCCGAGCATGCTTCCACCGATAGAGAAGGTAATAAAATAAAAACTTACCCACTGAAAAAAAAAGGCTCGAAGAGAGGAAAACGAATAGGCTACCCAAACGATGAGAATTGAATAAAAAACTTTCCCCAAACTGCTCGTCAACCAAGAATCAGGCATATAAATAGAGATTGGCACAATGACTGAAGCGATAAAAGCAGCTAAGAACATCCGACTTTTTTTAGACTTTGCTCGTGTTACTCCCTGTGTAAGAAAAAGAATCATTGCATCCATCAAAAAATTGAGCAGCCAAACGGCATCGAGATAAATTTTCCCCTCTCCTTTCTTGTCTTGTTATAGGAAAGTATAAGCCTGTCCCCGTGAAAAGTCTGTCATAATCTGAACCGCTCGCGAGCAAGTTTTGTAACAAAATGTCTTTATGAATGTGGAAGCTTTGGGGAGGCTTATGAGTCGAGTCTATACGTCTGAGCTGACAATGAATTGCGGAAACGTCTAGTGAGGGAAAGAGAGGCATCCGGTAGAGAAAACTTTCTGAAAATCAATGATTATAGTGAAAAAAAATTCACAATACAAAAACTGAAACACTACTTAATCTTTTAGACACTTTATCATTCAAGTCAAATCACGTTATTTCTATCTTAATATTTTTGATTCATGTTAGGGCGCTATTCCATTCGAAATATCGAAATTAGTCAAGCAGTCTACATCCAAAAACCTTTCATAAAGCACAACAAAAAACCCACTGCACGATATGTACAGTGGGTCTACATTTTAATGATTAGCGACGACGATTGCGATTTCTCAAGAACGTCGGAATATCAAGAGTATCTTCTTCTTGATTTGGCATTTTTTGCTGTTGAGGCTGCGGAGACTCACGGCGTGGCTGTTCATCTCTAGGAGCACGTTCAACTGTGTTTGGTTTTGGCTGTTGTTGCGGCTGTGGACGCTTCTTCTGTTGTCCTTGCGCAATTTGAGCTTCATCAAATCCTGTTGCAATAACGGTTACTACAATTTCATCTTTCAGATTTTCATTGATGACAGAGCCAAAGATTACGTTTACTTCTTGGTCTGCAGCGGAAGTAACAATATCTGCCGCTTCCTGAACTTCATACAAGCTTAGGTTTGTGCCTCCACTAATGTTCATCAGAACACCATGTGCTCCATCAATGGATGTTTCAAGAAGTGGAGAGGAGATCGCTTTTTTCGCAGCTTCTGCCGCGCGGCTTTCCCCAGTAGCGATTCCAATTCCCATCAATGCAGAACCTTTATCTACCATAATCGTTTTCACGTCAGCAAAGTCAACGTTGATCAGCCCTGGAACAGCGATCAAGTCTGAAATACCTTGTACACCTTGGCGAAGTACATTATCAGCTTC
>NZ_JRNX01000580.1 GCF_000786645.1 Halobacillus sp. BBL2006 | reverse complement strand
GTTTCTTTTTTTTCTTTGGAAGATGAAGAGATCTTCCATTATATTGAAACGGGGGAGTCGATGGATAAAGCAGGGGGATATGGAATCCAGGGTAAGGGAGGACTGCTGGTCGAGCGCATAAGCGGAGATTACTACAACGTTGTCGGGCTCCCGATTTCTCGGGTCGTTCGTGAGCTTAAAGCTTTTGATTGTAATCCATTAGCCTGACTTTCAATACGAGGAATAGGAAGTTAAAGGAGCGAACGGATTGACCCATACGAGTATCATGATTAAAGATGTTCCAAAAGCGGACAGACCTAGAGAGAGGATGATCGACTTAGGGGCTTCCCACCTTAGTAATCAAGAGCTTATTGCTATATTACTAGGAAGTGGAACGAAACAGGAATCGGTCATGGAATTAGCTCAGCGGTTGCTCATTCATTTTGAAGGAATATGGTTATTGAAAGATGCAACGATTGAAGAACTGACAGCCATACGCGGGATTGGAGTAGCGAAAGCTGTGCTAATTATGTCTGCCATTGAGATGGGGAAGCGGATGCAGCAGATGAAGCCTGTTGAGAGGTACATGATTAGAAGCCCTGAAGACGGCGCTGACTTTGTAATGGAAGAAATGCGCGATTTGAAACAGGAACATTTCATTTGCCTGTTTCTGAATACTAAAAATCAAGTCCTCCACCGTCAAACCATCTTCATAGGTAGTTTGAATGCCTCCATTGTCCATCCTCGCGAAGTCTTCAAAGAAGCAGTCAAACGGTCAGCGGCCTCGATCATATGCGCGCATAACCATCCTTCTGGAGATCCAACACCTTCCCAGGAAGATATTCAAGTAACAAGAAGATTAAAAGAGTGTGGAAAGATGATAGGAATTGAATTGTTAGACCACTTAGTGATCGGCGATCGTAAATTTATATCTTTGAAAGAAAAAGGATACTTGTAACACTATCTATTTTTAGAGTTTTTTCGTATAATTGAATAGATGGAAATGAAAAGCGCCATTTATAGGAAATCCTTATAAATTGGCGCTTCTTCTGATTGATTATATTAAAGCTTTGCTTGACCCCTGCTAGAAAAAAGCGGGATCTTAGAAAGGAAGATATTATTGGGTCTATTTGGATTTTCACAAGACTTAGGCATTGATCTAGGTACAGCGAATACGTTAGTGTTCCTGAAAAATAAAGGAGTTATTGTCAGAGAACCCTCTGTCGTGGCAAAAAATGCACAAACGGGGGAAATCGAAGCAGTAGGAAATGATGCAAGGAATATGATTGGCCGGACCCCTAGCTACATATCAGTTATTCGTCCGATGAAGGACGGAGTCATTGCGGATTATGATACGACCGCTCAAATGATGAAGTACTATATTAAGAAGGCGCTGAAAACGAGGTCTTCTTTTGCCAGCAAACCAAACGTTATGGTTTGTGTTCCGTCAGGCATCACGATGGTAGAAGAGCGTGCAGTCATTGATGCGACGAAACAGGCGGGAGCGAAAGAAGCCTATCCGATTGCAGAACCTTTTGCAGCCGCTATTGGTGCAGGACTTCCTGTCTGGGAACCTACCGGAAGTATGGTTGTTGATATCGGAGGCGGAACGACAGAGGTTGCGATCATATCCTTAGGTGGAATCGTAACCAGTCAATCCATCCGTGTCGCAGGCGACGAAATGGATGATGCCATTATTCAACATGTAAGGAAGAAGTACAATTTGATGATTGGCGAAAGAACGTCTGAGGAAGTCAAGATGGAGCTTGGTGGAGCAGGAAGTATAGACACCAATGATGAAATGGATATCCGAGGTCGAGATTTGTTGAGTGGTTTGCCGAAAACCATCACCATTCATTCAAAAGAAATCTTTGAAGCTTTGAAAGATACCGTCGATGCAATCATCGAAACGGTTAAGAACACCTTAGAAAAGACACCTCCAGAGCTCGCCGCAGATATTATGGAACGCGGAATCGTTTTAACTGGTGGAGGAGCATTACTCAGGAACCTTGATACACTCATTAGTGAAGAAACAAACATGCCGGTCTTTATTGCAGATGAACCGCTCGATTGTGTAGCAATCGGAACGGGCAAATCCTTGGAATACATTCATCATTTTCGGTCCCAACCGAATGTGGCAAGCCGAGCTAACATGGAATAGGCGGTTCTGATATGCCTTCTTTATTCCGAAGAAAAAGACTAATGGTTGTATTAATTGGTTTTATCGTACTCGTTGCGTTAATAGGCTTTTCAATTCGAGACCGGGATTCGTTAAGCACTCCTGAGAAATTTCTGCAAGATACAGTAGGGTGGATGCAAACGATTTTTCATAAGCCTGTGAGTCTTGTAGACAATACGGTCGAAAACATTCAGAACATGTTCGAAGTATATGAGCAGAATCAAGTTTTAAAGGCTCGTTTGTCAGAGTATAAAGGTGTTATAAAAGATAATCAAAGACTTAAGAACGATAATGAAGAGCTTCGAAATACGATCGAGAAGACAGAGGCACTTAATGATTATTCCCCAATTCAGGCTACTGTCATTGCTAGAAGTTCAGATCGCTGGTTCGAACAGATGACCATCAATAAAGGGGAAGAGCATGGAATTAAGAAAGATATGGCCGTCATGACAAGTGATGGGCTAGTTGGAAAAATAAAATCTGCGGGAGCCTTTCACTCGACGGTACAGCTCCTCAGCGGTTTTGATCGTTCCAATAAAATCTCATCCTGGGTGGTTCGTGAAGATCAAGATGAAGCTTTCGGGTTGATTGAAGGATATGACGATGAAACTGGTCGGTTGCTGCTAGAAGGAATCAAACTGGATGAAGAGCTGAAAGAAGGCGATACGGTCATTTCTTCTGGACTCGGTGGTGTATTCCCTAGTGATCTTCGTATTGGAACAGTGAAAGAAGTGGTTAACGATCAATTTGGTCTTACGAAAACAGCTTACGTTGAACCATTTGCCGATTTGTTCGACATCAATCACGTCATTGTGGTAGACCGGGCAATGGAAACTATAGAAAGTGAAAGTCAAAGTGAGGGCGATGAATCATGAGGCGGTATTTTATCGGTCTCCTTTGTCTTTTTTTATTAGTTATGCAAGGCATGGCTATGAGCATGCTACCATCAAAGCTTGTCTATTCTGACTTATTAATGACACCCCACTGGATATTAATTTTCTTATTTATTGTAGCGATTTTTTATGATAAGGATGAAACTTACCAGGCGGTTTGGTTTGCGTTGTTCTTCGGTTTGCTGGTCGACGTAGTCTACACAGGTGTCTTAGGAGTCTATATGGTGACATACGCTGTCGTGACTTACATTGTGCATGGGTTGAATAAACTG
The DNA here is from genome assembly GCF_000786645.1 of Halobacillus sp. BBL2006. Taxonomy (GTDB): domain Bacteria; phylum Bacillota; class Bacilli; order Bacillales; family Halobacillaceae; genus Halobacillus. The sequence continues at coordinate 734 of NZ_JRNX01000580.1, read as the reverse complement.
CTTCACGCGAATTTCGTTACAGCATCGATTCTAGCGGTTATTGGTGTCGCTATAGCTGATACTCTTCTTTATGTCATTTATTCATTTGTTCAAATCACTGCCATGTCTTGGGGGGACTATGTCCTTCTTAGGTTATTACCTACATTGGCAGCAAATATGATATTTTTTATCCTTCTATATCCTCTAGTGAAAGAACGCGTGTCTTTATTAGGAGAGGAAATAAATAATACTTAGTACTTTGTAATGTCTAAGGTTTGAGGTGATGATCTGTGACGGCGAATGTTCAGAAGATAATGATTAAAGGTACAAGAGATGGGTTAACCTTGCGTTTTGATGATCAATGTACATTTGATTCCATCTTGAATGAGCTTCAAAGCAAGCTTTCGATGAATGGAGTCTCGGATGATCAGCCCATGATTCGAGTGACCATTCAACTAGGAAAACGATACCTGAATGATGAACAGAAAGAACAGCTTACTCAAGTGATCAGGGAGAAACAGAACCTGGTTGTCGACCATATTGAATCAGAACTGATCACGAGAAGAGAAGCGCTGCAGTGGAAAGAGAATACAGAAATCACTCCCGTCGTGAAAACGATCAGATCAGGGCAAGTCGTCGAAGTACGCGGTGATCTTTTGTTGATTGGAGACGTTAACCCAGGAGGGCTTGTAACAGCTACAGGAAATATCTTTATTATGGGTAGTCTGCGAGGAATCGCCCATGCGGGGGTGGAA
>NZ_JRNX01000579.1 GCF_000786645.1 Halobacillus sp. BBL2006 | reverse complement strand
AAATCAAAAAAAATAAAGCTACCTCCTATAGGGTAACTTTATTTTTAAAAAAGAGATGGAATATTCTTTTTTAATCAGAAATCAATCAATCCGAGGCTAATTTGCAACGCTTTGTTCACTTGTTGCATCATAGGCTCATCCAGTTGAGTGATTTTGTCGGTCAAACGCTGTTTATCAATCGTTCTGATTTGTTCCAATAGGATTACAGAGTTTCGTTCGAACCCATATTTTTCTGCGTTGATTTCGACGTGAGTTGGAAGTTTGGCTTTTTGTATTTGCGCTGTAATCGCTGCAACGATTACTGTGGGGCTAAAACGATTACCGATATCATTTTGAAGAATGAGTACAGGACGAACCCCGCCTTGTTCTGAACCCACTACTGGGGACAAATCAGCGAAATAAACGTCTCCTCGTTTGACTATCAATGGCTTCACACCCCGCCCACTAATTGCTCCAGGGTGTTTTCGGCCTCCTCTTCAGCTTGAAACGCTTCTGAAGCGATGTTTAAATTAATTTTCGCCATCTCCATATAGCCTCTACGCATGGATTCTCTTATGTGGCGTTGTTTCTTTTCACGCAAATACATTTTAGTTGCTTGACACATGAAATCGCTCCGATCACTATTTTCGAGTTGAATGAAGCCATCCACTTCATTGAGTAGGTTATCCGGAATCCGGATGACAATCTCCTGCATGCTGTCGGACAAAACCATACACCTCCACCATCTTCTCTCAAAAGAAACCAGTCAATTAGTCCACTCTAATCTTATCAAACGGGAGTGTCTATTGCAAAGGCATGTTGGATTTTTTTCGTGAATTGTGTTGCCTTACATCCAAAGTAAGGGATAATTGTCTAACCGGCGAAGTGCTGCTTATTTGACGGGGTTATTTATTTCTACGATTTGACCACCGTCAATAAATAGTCTAGGAACCCTGTGACTGATCATGCATGGCACTTCATAATTGATGGTTTCTAAATAATCCGCCACTTCATCCGTCGTAACCTCTTCATCTCCCTGTTTACCAATTAAGGTAACCTTTGTCCCTATAGGATATTCCTGATCCAGACGAATCATGAATTGATCCATACAAATCCTGCCGACAATTGGATGCCGCTTTCCATCTACAAGCACTTCCAATCCTTGTAATTTACGTATCCATCCGTCGGCATAGCCAAGAGGAATCGTGCCGATCCATTCTTCATCTTCCGTTTGGTACGTTGCACCATAACTGATTGATTCTTGCTCTTCCAGTTTCTTCACGTGAACTAAACGGCTTTGTAAAGAGAATGCAGGTTTTAGATCGATCGGTCGTTCTTCCTTGACCACGTCTGAAGGATAAAGGCCATACATACTGATGCCGAACCGGACAAAATTCTTCATCCGCTCAGGAAACCTCATACTGGCAGCACTGTTTCCTGTATGAAATTCGACATTTTCTGACCAAACCCTTTCAAAATGGTTCAATAATTTATAAAAACGCCGCTCCTGCTCTTCAAAATAATCCAAACGCGCATCATCTGCCGTAGCAAAGTGAGTAAACACCGCTTCCAGAACAAATGAAGGCTGGTTCTTAATTATTGGAAGAATACGATCCATTTCTTCAGTCGTTCGGACACCAATCCGGCCCATGCCTGTATCCCACTTCATGTGAAGTTTCAAAGGCTTCGATAAAGCGGAAGGATCTACTTTCTTCAGCCATTCCTCCTGAAAAACCGTCAAGGAGATCTCTAGCTCAGCTGCAAGCGGAGCATCTTGCGGCCGGGTCCAGCCCATGACAAGTAACGGGCACACAAATCCGGCCCTACGCAGCTTAAGTGCCTCATCTAACAAAGCAACTGCAAGTCCATCCGCTCCTGATTCCAATGCCTTTTTAGCCACTTGCTCATCCCCATGACCATAAGCGTTCGCTTTGACAACCGCATAAATCTTCGTGTCAGGTTTAAGGCGTTTTCGAAGGTTATTCATATTGTATTCAATCGCTGATAAATCTACTTCTACCCAAGAATCTCGATAAAATGTTTCCATTGACAAAGACCCCGCTCCCCTCTCTACAATCCATATATCCTTCTATTATTCAACGACAGAAACAAGCTGTCAATGATATAGAAAGACAGAGACACCTTGGTCAGCCCCGACAAGCTTAAGAACGACAGTGCAGTGGAGTAAACTTCTTCACGGAACTGTTGGACTTAAGACCTGGAGGGGCTAGCCCTGTAGCTGGACATCATTGAAGTGTAGATAGAGGCCGGGGGAGCACGTCTTGTGGCAACATCGAACTGACCAGCTTCCTGCTGGCCCAAGGAAAACACTGGAATGAGATGGTCTT
>NZ_JRNX01000060.1 GCF_000786645.1 Halobacillus sp. BBL2006 | reverse complement strand
AACTTAGTTGAACATTCATTGAATAACTAAGTCAGGCGCTTGCGCTTTTGTTTAATTCAGTTTTGGTACCTTGTCCTTTGCTTTACTTATTCGATAAAATCTTGACGGGTCCGGCATTGGTTCATGGCAATGCCTTTTTGTTCAGCAAAATCATCCCCACGGATTTTGGGTGGGGAAAAAGCGAAGCGTGAACCTGAAGAAGCAATCGCAGGAATTCTGTGGATATCCCAGTTAGAGGAAGACGGTCCCAATGGAAAGTTTTTTTTAGAGATCGAGAGGAATTAGACTTTTAAACAAAAAGTCGTGATTAGACGGAAAAAGGGACTCAGTATAGATACTGAGTCCCCTTCTCTAAGGTGACTATTCTTGGTCTTCACCTATAATACGTACTTCTCTTTCTAAGTCGACGCCGAACTTCTCTTTGACCGTCCTTTGAACATGCTCAATCAGAGAAATATAGTCCTTTGTTGAAGCGTTATCTTTATTAACGATGAAGCCGGCATGCTTCGTAGAAACCTCTGCTCCTCCAATATTGGTCCCCTGCAGCTTACTATCCTGAATAAGCTTACCTGCAAAATATCCTGGGGGCCGTTTAAATACACTACCACACGATGGGTATTCCAAAGGTTGTTTTGATTCCCGCTTGAATGTTAAATCATCCATCACTTCTTTAATTTCTTCGTAACTTGCAGGCTTCAGGTTGAAAGTAGCTTCAACTACAATGTCCCCATTATCTGGTATGTTACTTGTCCTGTAATCCAAGTCAAGTTCAGAAGCAAGGCGTTTGACAAGGTTTCCTTTTTTATCTACCACGTAGGCGTAGTCAAGAACATCCTTTATTTCTCCACCATAGGCACCCGCATTCATATATAGGGCGCCCCCAACGGTACCTGGAATACCACAGGCAAATTCAAGACCTGACAAATGCTCTGCTAAAGCATACCGCGAAGCATCTATGATACGCGCCCCACTTTGAGCAACGACGGTATTTCCCTGCGAAGAGATTTGGTTTAAATGTTTTAAGTTAATAACAATACCACGAATTCCGCCATCCTTAATGATTAAGTTCGAACCATTTCCGAGCAAGGTAAACGGAATCTGATCTTCGTTAGAGAGCTTAACGACGTTTTGGATTTCTTCAAAAGTCGTTGGTGTAATAAAGAAATCCGCTTTTCCACCTAACTTGGTATATAGGTGGTCCTTCAACATTTCATCGACTTTTACATTTTCTTCTTTAACAAGATTCAACAATTTATTGTAAATCTTCGTTTTGTTTTCCATGAACACCAGTCCTATTTAAAGTTGTCTTCCATCATGAAGTTTATAACAAATGCTCAGCAATTCAAAGCAAATGGACATTTTTCACCTGTGTATTTGCAATTATTTTATGTTTATAGGGTCAAAAGTTTACAATCCGGTATAATAGCACGGTCTTTATTTTATCATACATTGGGGTAGTCAATGGGAACGAAATTTCTGCAACGTATATTTATTTTTTGATGTAGAATTCTAACCCTATAGGGAGGTGTTTAGGATGGCATTAGACGTTCTATGCGAAGTACGTAACTGCGTTTATAATGAAAATGGTCAAACTTGTGGTGCGGATCGGATTTATGTTGTCAGTCACAAAGGTGAAAAGGCACATAACAGTGAAGAAACGGACTGTAAGACATTTGAACCGGCCAACCTTTAAAGCCGCTCTATTTTAAATAAAGACTTACTCATTTGAAGTAAGTCTTTTTCTTATTGAAAACGCTTTATATTTAAGAAAGTTTGATATTTTCAGAAAAGTTATTGCGAAGTGTCCACTTAGTTAGTATCATCATGTTAAGTTAAGTAATAACTCGAAAAATTCGACATGCACAGAAATATACAATGAAGGAGTGTAAGGGATGGATAAAACGAAGAAGGATCTAAGAATAAACAGTAAAGTCATCAGTGAAGGTGTCAACCGAGTCCCGAACCGCTCAATGCTCCGAGCTGTAGGGTTTACAGATGAAGATTTCAAAAAGCCGATGATCGGGGTAGCGAGTACATGGAGTGAAGTCACCCCTTGTAATGTACATATTGATCGTCTGGCACGCGAAGCGAAAAGCGGGGCAAGAGAAAACGGTGGAGCACCGATGATTTTCAATACGATTACCGTTTCCGATGGAATCGCAATGGGGCATGAAGGCATGCATTATTCTCTCCCTAGTCGTGAAGTCATTGCAGATTCGATTGAAACTGTTACAAATGCTGAGCGTCTTGATGGAATTGTAGCAATCGGAGGCTGTGACAAAACAACCCCTGGGTGTATGATGGCAATCGGCCGCATGAACATTCCATCGGTCTACGTTTACGGTGGAACGATTCAGCCAGGGAAATTGAATGGGAAGGATATCGATATTGTCTCTTCTTTTGAAGCGGTAGGGCAGTACCACGAAGGAGAAATTAACGATGAAGAACTTCATAGAGTAGAATGCAATGCTTGCCCTGGAGCAGGTGCATGCGGGGGCATGTACACAGCGAATACGATGGCCGCAGCTGTTGAAGCTCTTGGTATGAGTATTCCTGGTTCTTCTTCTACGCCGGCAGTCAATGATTACAAGGAGTCTGAATGTAAGCAAGCTGGCGAGATGGTCGTCAATCTATTGGAGCAAGATATATACCCTCGAGATATCATGACCAAGGAAGCCTTTGAAAATGCCATCACGGTTGTTATGGCGCTAGGTGGTTCCACAAATGCTTTCCTTCATTTGCTTGCGATTTCACATTCAGCAGGTGTTGATTTGAGCCTTGACGACTTCGAAAGAATCAGACAGAACGTTCCTCATATTGCTGACATGAAACCAAGTGGACGTTATGTCATGCAGGATCTATATGAAAGTGGTGGAGTACCTGCTGTCATGAAGCTCCTTCATGAACACGGTTTGCTTCATGGAGATTGCTTAACTGTGACTGGTAAGACAGTAGCGGAGAACTTAGCAGAAGCTTCTTCTTTAAAAGATGGACAAAAAGTCATCCTGCCACTTGAAGATCCAATCAAGCCGAATGGTCCTCTTGTTGTGCTTAAAGGTAACTTAGCCCCTGAAGGAGCCGTCGCTAAAATGTCTGGTCAAAAAATAAGCAGGTTTGAAGGCCCGGCTCGAGTTTATGATAGTGAAGCTGAAGCGACAGACGCTATTGTAAGCAATGAAATCAAAGAGGGTGATGTACTCGTCATCAGAAATGTTGGTCCAAAAGGAGGGCCAGGCATGCCTGAAATGCTATCGATTACCGCGATGATTGTTGGTAAGGGACTAGGAGGGAAAGTAGCGCTCCTTACAGATGGACGCTTTTCCGGTGGTTCGCATGGTTTTGTTATCGGACACGTGGCACCAGAAGCGGCCGTAGGAGGGCCAATTGGATTGCTCCAAGAGGGTGACACGATTACGATTGATAGTGAGACGCAGCAAATCAATTTCGATGTTTCTGAGAGTGAAATAGAACGTCGCCGGGAGGCATGGGAACAACCAGCTCCTAAACATCGCACGGGTATTTTAGCAAAATATGCTCGTTTAGTATCTTCTTCAGCAAAAGGGGCAGTTACGGATTTAGATCTAGATTAAAATACTTTGGAGACCGCTTAAATACAAGCGGTCTTTTTTTGATGCAGCAAAGGGGTGGTAAGTCAGTAGTTTAAAAAGTGATAATTAGTGTCTCCAGCGTACAGCGAATAACTTTGTTAATAAAATTGTTTCTCATGGTAGTTACCTACTTTTTTAAAAGATAGTCATCTTTGCATGAAAGAATTTTATCATATACTTTAAGCACTTCTATTAAAGAGTTTCAGGATGCAAAATAAAGGGTTCAAGAGTTTCCGTGTAGAAATGACTGAAAGAGTTTCTTTTTAGGAGGGATAAGTGAATGAAGGTAGCGATTATACGTCATGGAAGTACGCATTGGAATAAAGAAAGAAGAGCTCAAGGAAAATCAGACATACCTCTTGATGCGGATGGCAGGATTGATGCCGAAAAATTGGCTGGACGTTTACATAGTGAAAAATGGGATGTGTTATATTCAAGCCCGCTTCACCGGGCAAAGCAAACAGCAGAGATTATTGCCACTAGTGTGGGATTGGAAATCAGGTATGATGAGCGTCTGCAGGAAGCGGATGGAGGCCAAATCGAAGGAACGACGGAAGATGAGCGTATTGAGAAGTGGGGGGAGAATTGGAGAAGTCTTGAACTTGGCATGGAAAAGCCGGATAGCTTAATAAAGCGAAGTCTTGAATTTATAGAAGATATGATAACGAGAGATCAGGGAAAGAACATCATCATTGTCAGTCATGGTGCATGGATCAGTCACCTGCTCAGAGAGCTTGATCCCGAAAATGTTACGGAGGAACATATGAAAAATACCTCTGTCTCTGAACTTTTCCTGCGTCAAGGAAAATGGCAGTGTGACCTTTTCAATTGCACCTTACATTTAGATAAGTAAAGGAGAGGAACGGTTAAAGTGAGCCGTTCCTCTCGACCATTATTCTTTTGAATAATTCAGATCCCATATAATTCCGTAATCGTCTTTTACTTTTGCGTATCTTGCTCCCCAAAACGTGTCCTGCAATTCCATTAAAACAGTGCCCTTTTCTTTTAAGCGGTCATAATAACTTTGAATTTCTTCGGCATCTTCCAGCTCTAAAACTAATGAAACATTGTTACCGACTTGAACCGAATGGGAAGAGAAGGCATCAGAAACCATGAAAACAAGTTCATCTTTTTTGAAGATAGCGTGCATGACCTTTTCATCCATTCCTGCTGGTGTTTCAAATTCTGCCTGAACGAATGTTTGAAGTCCTGTAATTTCACCGTTAAAGACCGTCTTGTAATAGTCTAGAGCCTCTCTTGCGTTCCCGTTAAACGTTAGATAAGGGGTAGCCTGATGTTTCATAGTGAACACTCCTTTAATAGAATTTTATGTCCACTACTATTGTATACGGGTTCTAAAAGAATTACAAGAACGTGTGTTCGTATTTTGGTGGTTTTACAAATTCTTAAAGAAGCTGTTCCATTCCGCAGCTTTTCCCAAGGCTTGAGAATCTTGCTGTATCTCTCCTGGCTTTACCGCCTGACCGATGATGTAATCTTCAAATGACATATTAACAAAGTCAAAAATATGCCCAAACTGCTGGATTAATGGCAACCCAGTCAACTTAGGGTCACTTCCTCCGGTGGTAATAACGTACGCTCTTTGCTGTGTTAATCTTTCTTTGAAATTGAAGCGGTCATCACGTAAATATTGCGACCAGCGATCAATAAAGATTTTCATCTGACCGGACATGCCGAACCAATAAATTGGGGTGGCAAAGATGATGATATCATGAGACAAAAACAGCTCTAGTAGCTGCTCATAGTCATCATGGACGGAAGAAAAACCAGACTCTGTATGTCTCATGTCTGTAATTGGCTCGATATGATAATCACTCAATCGAATAGTTGTATGAGTAATATTAGATAAAGCTTGTTCTGTTAAAAATTCTGTATTCCCTTCTTTTCGAGAGCTGCCCAACAAAGTCAAAATTTTCATATTCTCACTCCTCGTACATAGTCACTCTAAAAAGTATATCATTGCATCGGATATTGTAGATATTTATAATTAATGATATATACTATCGTAATTTTTGATGGAGGCTGGGATATGGATTTATCATACCTTTACACATTTAAAGAAGTGGCCAGGTGGGGAAGTTATACACGGACAGGGGAAGAGTTAGGATACGCCCAATCAAGCGTAACTACCCAGATCAAAAAATTAGAAGAACACTATAAAGTCAAATTGTTCGAAAGAGTTGGACAGAAAATGAGGTTGACTCAGTCTGGGGAAGAATTATTATATTATGTTCAACAGGTCATTAATCTGATGGATGAAGCTGAAATAAAGGTCTCTCAAACAAGTAATATGAGGGGGACGATCCGAATCGGGACCGTGGAGTCTCTAGCTGCTTACTACATAACTGGTATCCTGAAGCTTTTTAAAAAAGAGAATCCAAATATGAAGATCCAACTAGAATCGGGTTTATGTCCTAATTTATTGGAAGGTATTTTGGAGAGTCATTATGATCTGGCTGTAGTGCTTGATGAGCCAATCAAGCACCCGAATTTAACATCGATTTCTTTAAGAAAAGAAAAAATGTTCATGGTCGCTTCGCCACAGAATCACTTGGCTGCAGATCAAAACCTTGATATAGGGTTGATGGAAGATGAGACGCTAATTTTAACAGAAAAAGACTGCTCTTATAGAAAATCACTAGAAAAATTGCTGAAAGCGAAAGGCATACAAGCTCGTTCTGTTATCTCTTTCAGCAGTTTAGAAGCGATCAAACAATGTGTCGTAGATGAATTAGGTATCGCTATGCTGCCGGAAATGACGGTAAAAGAGGATTTGAAAAATGGACGTCTCGCCCGTCTTGATTTTGATTATGAAGATTTCGGTATGATGATCCAACTTGTCTATCAAAAGAGGAAATGGTTATCACCATCTCTAGAAGAATTTATTAAGTTAATGACAGACGAAGTGACCTGGTAATAGGGTCACTCTTGTTTTTTTATTGGATGGATGTGGTAAATACCAAAAAAGAAGTGACTATGTAGAGGAGATGAAATAGTGAATAAAAATACTCAATTAGGAAAGTCGGATTTACAGGTAAACCCCATTGGCTTAGGAACAAATGCTGTTGGAGGACACAACATCTATCCTAATTTAGATGAAGAAGCAGGTAAAGATGTCGTTCGCACAGCCTTAAACCATGGAATGAACTTTCTAGATACAGCATTTATCTATGGTCCCGAAAGGTCAGAGGAACTAGTCGGTGAAGTAATGAAAGAATATAAACGTGAAGGAGTTGTCCTTGCCACTAAAGGCGCTCACCAATTTAAGGGTGAGGACGTTGTTTTTAATAACGATCCTACCTTTTTAAAGCAATCTGTTGAAGATAGTTTGCAGCGTTTAAGGACCTATTATATTGATTTGTTTTATATACATTTTCCTGATGATGATACACCCAAGGATGAGGCCGTAGGTGCTTTGAAAGAATTGAAAGATGAAGGGAAGATCCGGTCCATTGGTGTTTCAAACTTTTCTCTTGATCAATTGAAAGAAGCCAATAAAGATGGATTTGTGGATGTGGTTCAAGGAGAATACAATTTGTTCAAAAGAGATGCAGAAAAGGATATACTTCCGTACACAGCTGAGAATAATATCTCATTTGTTCCGTACTTTCCATTCGCTTCCGGTTTGTTAGCAGGCAAGTACGATGAAAATACAACATTCGATGATTTTAGGTCGAAAAATTCGCTATTCCAGGGAGAAGAATTAAAAAAGAATCTAGCTAAGGTGGATCAACTCCGTCCGATTGCAGAGAAAAAAGGAGTGGACGTTCCCCATATTGTATTAGCCTGGTATTTGAATCAACCGGCAATCGATGCAGTCATTCCGGGAGCAAAACGGGATCGCCAAGTCGTTGACAACTTAAAAACTTTGGAAGTGGATTTCTCATCAGATGAAGTTATACAAATCGATCGCATCTTTTCTTAAGCGATGTAAGCCTGCCAATTTTGGCAGGCTTTTTGTTTTTGCCATTTAAACGTAAAGGCAGCATACTCTTTTTGAAGTGAACCGCCGACTTGAAAACTACACAGCTGCATCATGGTCGTATCAAGATTCACATCATTTTTTTAAAAGGATTAACAGTGCTACGATCCCCATTATTAATTTTAAGTAATAAGAAAACAAATTAATTCAGAGGTGTTATGTAACAGTTTTAGACATTTGCTATTAGAAGAGTTATGAGAAAAAACTCATCAGCTTAAAGAATATAAAAATGATCAACAACTGATATGAGAGCATAAATGAATCAAAAAAAATGGTCCGGTGAACCCCTTCACAACGGCATTTTTTCACATCGAAAAGCCCAATTGTAGAAAAAATTTCAAAAAATGGTTGCAAATTTGCTCAACTCATCGTAGACTGTACCATAACAGATAACAAAATACTTAACTGTTATATTAAAGGAGGAGCTAAAATGAAAGAACAGAAAAATCGTCAAAGTGTTGTTGTTACTTGTCCGCAATGTGGTTCAGAGGTTAAAGGTCATCCCTATACTTACATGATGGAATGTGATCGATGTCTTTCTAAGAGAGACGAATAATTTTTTGGGTTAACTGTTATATATCAGTATAGTTTAAAATCTATTAATATATAACAAAGGTTTTTTGTAAAGGTAAAGAGTTTTTATAAGGTTCAGGGGGATAGAGATCCAGGTTAAATGGTTTTTCAAGACTGGAACGATTAAAATAGTTAGCGTTTATCTTAAGGGGGAATAGCCGGTATGAATAATAGAGTGGAAAAGTTGCGCGAGCAGTGGCAGGAAGAAGATCGTTGGAGCGGGGTGGCACGCCCGTATGAACCGGAAGATGTCATCAGGCTTCGAGGGTCGATGGATATTCAATACACGTTAGCTGAAAAAGGGTCAGAAAAACTTTGGAAACTGTTAAAGGAAGATGATTATGTGCATGCGCTCGGAGCATTGACGGGAAACCAGGCGATGCAGCAAGTAAAGGCTGGGTTGAAAGCGATTTATCTTAGCGGCTGGCAAGTAGCGGCAGATGCAAATCTATCAGGACATATGTATCCTGATCAAAGTCTTTATCCGGCAAACAGTGTTCCGCAGGTTGTTAAGCGCATTAACCAGGCCCTACAGAGAGCAGATCAGATCCACCACATGGAAGGCAAAGATGAGATCGACTGGTTTGCACCGATCGTCGCGGATGCTGAAGCTGGGTTCGGAGGTCAGTTGAACGTCTTTGAGTTAATGAAAGGAATGATTGAAGCAGGAGCATCTGCGGTTCATTTTGAAGATCAGCTTTCTTCCGAGAAGAAATGTGGTCATCTCGGCGGAAAGGTGCTTTTACCAACGCAGACTGCTGTACGTAACTTGATTTCAGCCAGATTCGCGGCAGATGTAATGGGGGTTCCGACCATCATTATCGCACGTACGGATGCGAACGCTGCAGACTTGATTACCAGCGACGTCGATGAAACAGATGCTGCTTTCCTCACAGGTGAACGAACGGCTGAGGGATTTTTCAAAACAAGAGCAGGGTTGGACCAGGCCATTGCGAGAGGACTTGCTTATGCACCATATGCAGACCTTGTCTGGTGTGAGACCTCAGAACCGAACTTGGATGAAGCGAAAAGGTTCGCGGAGGCGATTCACGAAAAATATCCTGGTAAATTACTTGCTTACAACTGCTCACCTTCATTTAATTGGAAGAAGAAGCTGGATGATGAA
>NZ_JRNX01000006.1 GCF_000786645.1 Halobacillus sp. BBL2006 | reverse complement strand
CCGTACCCATTAAATAACTCCTCTCCAACAAGGCGCTCGGCCACATCTTTTGCTCTTTTGTCATCTAACATTTCGGACATGAGTACATGACCTGGATTGGAAGTAATGGATTTGACCGGCTGCTTCTTACCATCTAAAGCAATAGCATAAAAGCGCTCATCCTCAAGCCAAAAATCTTCTTCAAATTTATTCTGCAATTGCTTCATTTCAATTTCTAACTGTTCTGCTGCTCCAATTAAATCTAATTCTCGATAGATTGGCGCTAAGTTCTTCTTAGCTTGATATACATAGCCTTGAACCTCTGCTAATGCAATAGGTGCCTCTGCAAATTGACCATCCTGATGGACGATTGAATTTTTAGAGTCTTTCCAGCCTTGATTCGGGAAACCTTTATCTGCTTCTTGTGCATATTGAACGAATCCGTATCCGTCAGAATCACCATACGTATTGATCCACTCTAAAGCTCGGTCGATACTTGGCTGCAGCTCTCGAATCAGCTCAAGGTCTCCGGTCCAATTGTAGTACTCGGCGGCTACCACGATAAATAAAGGAGTTGCATCGTTCGTTCCATAATAAGGTGTGAAAGGCGTTTGATTGGTAGTCGATAATTCTCCAAATCGAATCTCATGCATAATTTTCCCTGGTTGCTCATCACGATGTTGATCTATTTTCTCGCCTTGGTAATGGGCTAATGTTCGAAGAGTTCCTTTTACTTCATCAGGACGATAAGGCAGCATAAACAGAGCCGTAATCAAACTGTCCCGTCCAAATGGAACAGAAAACCATGGTAGACCTGCAACAGGAACATTCCCATATCCCACATCGCTCATGAGCATGCGAAGATCTTGGGCTCCTCTTTTGAAAATATCATTGAATAACGGAAGGTCGCTTAATACTTTAGTTCCTTGTTCAGCCCAGTCGATGTAGGATGCCTCTAGTTGAGTCAATGCCTGATCAAACGGAAGCTTTGTACCTGATTGCCCATCGATGACTGGAGTAATAGAAAAGGTGATGGCTTGCTCTTGTTTTGGATTTAATTCCAACTCGAAATAAAGAGTTCCATCTTCACTTATGCTTTTCTCCTTGGTATCCCATTGAATCAGAGTTTCTCTAGTGAGATCATCTTTACCTTTATAACCAATCTTCATTGATCCATCTTGATAAGTCCGTCCTTCCTTTTCTCCAACCTCTCCGGTTCTAAATTGACGGACAATAAACATGTCTTGAAAATCCGCATCCGTGGATAAGGATACTTCGAAGACTTGAGGAGTTGGGAAATAGTTAGTAAAGGTTATTTTTTCATAGAATACCCCATCATAAATAAAGCGGTCTCGAACAGCTTCAATCGCCCCATGGTCATCTTCATGTTCCATCAGACGGATAGAAGCAACATAGTTTTTAGCAGCAGTTGAAGAAAGTAACGAAGGTTTCTTTCCATTTATAGTTAATTCCAGCTGGTTTAAAAAGCGGGTGTCTTTTGTATATAAGCCGTAACCTTTATCTTGATCGATCTCAATGTCTCCGTTTTGCTCTGTCGTCAGGAATAGATCTCCCTCTTTAATTACGCTGTATTCCATATCCCATCTCCCTTTCTATTAAAAGTGGCTGCACACAAACGTACAGCCACTCTTTAACTTATAGTTATTGATTCTGTAATTTTTGTAATTGTTCAGCTGCTGTATTCAGGTTTTCTTCGACATTTCCGCCTTCAACAACGATTTTTTGAAAGGCTTCTGTATAGATTGATTCAGCGTCACCCCAGTAAGGGACATTTCCACGCGGTTCTGCGTGTTCTAATGCATTTTTAATCGCTTCGAAATAAGGTTTCTGATATCCCTGGACGGATCCATAAGCATCTGAACGGACGGATGGCCATGCCAATTCGCTTACAAGCAGCTCTTGAACTTCTTTAGACATTAAGAATTGTGCAAACTGAATCGCTTCATCAACTTTTTTAGAACCTTTAGGTATTCCGATTACTTCTCCACCTAACGTGTGGGACTCTTTCTCAGGTCCGCTCCAGCCACTGTATGCTTTAATTTCATCTTTACCATGATCATGGAACTGTGGAATATAGAAAGGCCAGTTCTGTCCCAGATACACACTATCTTTCTCTAAATATTGATTCATTGTGTCCCAAGTGGCTTTAGAGCTTTGTTCTGCTAGATAAGGGTAAAGTTTTTGCATAAATGTAAATGCTTTAATGCTTCCTTCATCATTCAATACATAAGGGTCGCCCCCTGCTTGACGGATGAAATCAAACATATGAAGGACGTTGTCTCCACCAAGGTTTGCTTTCATAGCCACGCGTCCTTGGCCTTCTTCCTCTTTAAACGTTTTTGCAGTTTGTAAGAGCTCATCCCAATTCTCAGGCGGCTTCATACCGTACTTATCGAATTTCTTCTGGTTATAAAAGGTAACCTCTACGTTAGGACGATAAGGCATGAATAGTAATTGATCTTCGAAAGTCGATACATCTACCATACCTGAAATGACAGTGTCAGGGATCTCACTTTTATAATCAGATAAGTCTTCGACTAAGTTACGATCAACCAGTGCGGACAGGTTGTTTACGTCTTGTGCGAACATATCAACGGAAAAGTTACCTGAATCAACCTCTGCTGTCAGCTTATTAATCAGATTGTCACTTTCAATAGCAATGGGGCTGACTTTAATCCCTGTTTCTTGTTCAAAGGCAGGGATGATTTCATTTTCAAACACTTTCCATTCACTTTCCCCCATACCAAAAGCTACACGTAGCGTTCCGGATTGGTCCTCTTTTGTTTCTTCCGAGTTACTGCTACTCTCCTCACTCTCACTGCTAGACGTGCTTTCATTTGAAGAACAGGCAGCTAACAACAGGACAGACAACAAGGCAGCAAAAAGAAGTTTAATAGATTTCTTCATGAATAAATCCTCCTACATAATTTAATTATTGATCATTAACCTTTTACAGCTCCAGAAAGCATTCCTGATTTCATATAACGCTGAAGCACAAAAGTAATGATGATAACTGGAATGGTAAGAATCATAGAGTAAGCAGCGGCCGGGAATATACTTCCTCTTGTAATCACTTCAAAAATTCTCAATGGCAAGGTAGCTACTTCTGTTGATAAATATCTTGCATAGATGAACTCATTCCAAGAATTCAACCATACAAAGATGGACCCTACAGCAATCCCGGGAATAGCAATCGGGAAAACGACTCGTGTTAATGCGGTGATACGATTGGCTCCATCGATCATAGCCGATTGCTCTAAGTCTTTTGGAATCGTGGCAAATGTACCCACAAGAATCCACGCTAAAAATGGTAGATTTGGAATCAAGTGAGCTAGTATTAATCCGAAAGAAGTATCCGTCATACCCCATGAAAGAAAACGTGTAGCTACAGGGAGAGCAATACCTACATCCGGAAACATCCTCGTTACTAGTAAAGAAAGAACCACAATATATCCAACATAACTAGGAAGTCTTGATATGACATAGGCAGCTGGCGCACAAATGAATATAGCGACAATTGTGGTTACCGTAGCAACAATGAAACTTTTTCCAAGTGGCTGATATAAATTATCAATAACTTTTTGACCGAAGAAGGTTCGTTTCGTCGTTAAATGATTCCTTAACTCTTGAAGCCCATCACGGTCGAGCTTAATCTCCTTATTTTCATCAATAAATGAAATTTTCTTAAATACCCCATTGATTGTGAATTG
>NZ_JRNX01000578.1 GCF_000786645.1 Halobacillus sp. BBL2006 | reverse complement strand
TTTTCTTTTCGTTTTTGCTGGGCTTGAACAAAAGATGAAAGCTTTCGAACTTCTGCTTTCACATTATTCAAACCAATCAGTTCATCAAGACGCTCCATAGGCGATTTTTCATCTTTGTCTGATGAATCTTCCCATTCCAGATCGTTGACGTCAATTCGCATATGATCAAGCCAATGGTGCTTATCCCGCTCCGCTTCTGATGCTCCTTTTTGAAAGACGGTCTTCATCACTAGGTTTTTCACAGTTCGAGCATTGCCGAAAGAATCATCGACACGTTCACGATCGATTAATGAAGTGAATTCGGTAAGAGCTCTTTCGGTAAAAAAGAAGTCGTTTTGCATCGCTGTCTGTTCAGCAATGGTTACGAGTTCGTCCATTTTATAATCAGGCAGTTCAATATGGTTCTGTTCTGGAAAACGGCTTCTCAGACCGGGATTAGACCACAGGAATTGACGCATTTCTTCAGGATACCCCGCCAATATAACAGCAAATTTTCCTCCAAATTCTTTGCTGGTCATTGCGGAAACAAGTGTATCAATTACTGCCTGACCGTAATCATTGCCGGTCTGGCCTTCCCGCTTCAAGCTGTATGCCTCATCAATGAACAAGACCCCACCAATAGCTTGTTTAACATAGTTCATCGTGTTTTCTTCACTTTGTCCCACATAAGACCCAACAAGGTGTGAACGGTTCACTTCTACAACTTCTTTTGTATCCAATATGCCGAGTTCATGATAAATATTTGCCAGCAGGCGAGCAATTGTTGTTTTCCCTGTTCCAGGGTTCCCTGTAATAATCATATGAAGGCCGGGCTCGTCCACCATGGAAAAACCAAAGCTTTTACGCTGCTGCTGATATTTTAAAAAGTGATAATAGCGTTTGATGTAAGTCTTCACATCATGCAACCCTATCATTTGGTCAAAAGACTCTAAAGGGTTGCTTATGGACTGATCTGTTAAAAACCCGGGCAACCGTTTATACAATTCATCTTGATCGTCGGATAATTGCCGTGTTCGTTCATTGATTTCCTTAACCGGGATACGGATTCTTCTGTTTTCAATTGAAGATATGGCATCTTCCATCATTTGTTCAAGTTCAGATAGCTGCTCATAAACGTCTTGGTATAGCTTCAATCGGCTCGTGGCGTCAATAATGGTTTTCTCGGCCAACTCACCGTCCCATTCTTCCTTCAACTCTTTCACATCAGCATAAATGGCTCTCGCCTTTTTAGCTTTTGCTGAATCATGATCCGTTTCATGGAGCACCCACTGTTCAAGTGGTGTGCGTTTTAATAAGCTATAGGCTTGCATCATTTGTTTTGATTCATACAGATCATTCACCAACATATGACTCCTATCCAAAATTCTAGCTTCGTCTATGAATTGATCAGCTAACGAATCGTTCTCAGGATGCCGTTTGATCCGATGATAGGCTAGCGTTACGTAGAGGAGTGCTTTCAATTCTGTATCTTCTATGTCGTGTTCATTCAAATATCTAAGTGCCTCCACCTCAGAAATAGGTGGCTGTTGATCGAGGCTGTTCCATTCCTTTAATTGTTCTATCATCGATATCACTTCCTTTCCTATCGCCGGTTTTCATTTTACCATAGTACGTCGTATATGTAGATGAACTTGATTTCTAATAAAAAAACCGCTTCCTTGGAAAGAAGCGGTGAGAGTTTTAGTACTGTTGATTTCGTGCTTCGTCTTTAATTTCTTGGCGCATAGCTTCGATGGATTGGTTACGGTTTTTATTCTTTCTCTCGATGTTCTGCTTTTCCTCTTCTGTTGCAAACTCTAGAGAATTATGTGACGCTTCAATGTTTTCAATTGTATTGGTCACATTCTGTTGTAGTCGATCTACGTTGTCAGCTCTGTTATCAGGATTTGGCTTGTTTTCTTTGTTTGGCATATGCTGTTGTTTATGGGACATTTCTTCAACCTCCTATAGGTTCGGTTGACTCTTAAATTCCTGAGTCATGGGTTACTTTCTCCCATTATGATAGCTTTTATTCGAAATACCTTAATAGAAAACAGGGAAATAATCCCACCTCAGGTCATCCAATTTTTGGATGACCTGAGGTGGGATCGGTTTCGGCTGAATGGTTATTCTAATAAAAAAAGCAAATCCCAGCACTTTATGATGGGATTTGCTTTATACGATCATTGTGGCGTTTTTCTATACGATCATCGATTTGATCCAACAACTGCTGATCCTCTTGAATGGAACGAATGTTTTCTTTTACACGTTCCTCAAAAGACATAGAATTTTGTTTTCTCATGGGAATCTCTCCTTTAATGTTAAGGATTCCCATATTTAAGAAAAAATATCCCTAATTAAGCTGATCTTTCATTTTAATCATGAAATCATACGTCATTGGACCAACTTTTCTAGGTTGTTGGACAACTCCGTCTGTACCAATAAAATAAGTAGTCGGTATCGAAATGGCCTGATAAGTATTCGTCGTCTCTAGCTCTTTATCTAAAAGAACAGGGAAAGTGTATCCACCCTCTTCGACGTACTCCTTAACAACTCCGATATTTTCTTCTGCTGCTGTGCCATTGATCGCCAGCACTTCTACTTCTTTTCCATATTCTTTATGGAACTTTTCCATTTCAGGCATTTCTTCTTGACACGGTGGGCACCAAGTCGCCCAGAAATTAAGAAAGACTTTCTTCCCTTTATAATCCGAGAGCTTTACAGTCTGCCCATCTAAAGTTTCTAACGAAAAGTCAGGAGCTTTCTCGCCAACCTTCAGTCCACTAGGTGCGTTAGGAGAAATCATCCCTGCCCCTTCGCCTGCTTCAGAAAGCTCTTGCGATTGTGTTTTCTCATCTGTTGCTGCCTGTCTTTCATCCACAACATTATAAATAACAACACCTAATAAAATTAGCAAGAATAGTGAAGCCAATATTTGTTTTATCACAACGGTATTCCCCTTTAAGGCTCGTTTTATTACTGAGTCTAATTCGATGCCCTGTTCTATATATAAGAATATAGAAGACCTGTTATGCCTGTAAAGACAATGGAGAAATTTATATTGAAATTGTCATAAATCACACAAAAAAACCGCCCCAAATGGACGGTTTTTTATGTGAAGCTTAGTTTAATTTATTTCGAAGAACCATTTGAAGGATACCACCGTGACGGTAATAATCAACTTCTACTTCACTATCAAAACGAGCAACAACGTCAAATTCTTTCTTGTCGCCTTCCTCGTTTGTAGCAGTTACTTTTACTAAGTCATGCGGCTTAACATCTTCACCAATTTGGACATCAAATGTCTCGCGTCCCGTCAATCCAAGAGAATCGATGGAATCACCGTCTTTGAATTGAAGTGGAAGAACACCCATCATAACTAAGTTCGAACGGTGAATACGCTCAAAGCTTTGAGCAATGACTGTCTTAATTCCAAGAAGATCCGTTCCTTTTGCAGCCCAGTCACGAGAACTTCCCATACCGTAGTCATTTCCTGCGATAACCATAAGTGGTGTATCATCCTGCTGATATTTCATTGCAGCTGTATAGATTGGCATCACTTCTTCTGTCGGCCAGTAAGTTGTGAAACCACCCTCTGTACCAGGAGCTAATTCATTACGGATACGAATGTTTGCAAACGTACCACGC
Source organism: Halobacillus sp. BBL2006 (assembly GCF_000786645.1). Lineage (GTDB taxonomy): Bacteria > Bacillota > Bacilli > Bacillales > Halobacillaceae > Halobacillus. The sequence continues at coordinate 2,751 of NZ_JRNX01000578.1, read as the reverse complement.
ATCATAACCTCGTGATTACCACGGCGGGAACCGTAGGAGTTGAAGTTACGAGGACTTACACCATTGTCCTGCAAGTACTCCCCTGCTGGCATATCTTTTGGAATCGCACCTGCTGGTGAGATGTGGTCCGTTGTTACGGAATCACCGAACTTACCAACTACTCTCATGCCATTCAACGGCTTGACTGATTCTGGATCCTTAGAAAGACCTTCGAAGAATGGAGGATTCTGGATGTAAGTAGAATCATCATTCCAGTCATACAATGGCTCATCTGTTGTATCAATTTCATTCCATTTTTCATTGGAATTGAATACACTTTCGTATTCTTTACGGAAAATCTCAGGAGTCACAACACGGGAAATTTCTCCTTTGATTTCTTCTTGAGATGGCCAAATATCATCGAAGAATACGTCGTTTCCGTCTTTATCTTTTCCGACCGCCTCATTCTTGAGATCGATATCCACTGTACCTGCAAGAGCATAAGCGACAACTAGCGGTGGAGATGCTAAATAGTTCGCTTTAACAAGCGGGTGAATACGCCCTTCAAAGTTACGGTTACCAGAAAGAACAGAAGATACAGTCAAGTCGCTATCTGCAATCGCTTTTTCGATTTCAGGAAGCAACGGACCGGAGTTACCGATACATGTTGTACAACCGTAACCTACAAGATTGAAACCAAGCTGGTTTAGATAATTCATAAGGCCGGAATCTTCCAAGTAGCGAGTAACAACTTTAGACCCTGGTGCTAATGACGTTTTCACGTAGTCAGGGACATCCAGGCCTTTCTCAACAGCTTTTTTAGCTACAAGGCCTGCACCTAGCATAACGTGCGGATTTGACGTGTTCGTACATGAAGTGATCGCTGCAATCGCAAGTGCACCTGTCTTCATGACCGTCTTATCACCATTTTCAAACTGTACTTCCACTTCTTTATCGAATTCAGACTTGTCTAATCCAAAGCCGTGGTTTCCAGCCGGTCCTGTAATTGCCTTTTCAAATGAATCTTTCATTTGAGAAAGCGGAATTAAATCTTGAGGACGTTTTGGTCCTGAAAGGTTTGGTTCAAGTTCTCCGAGATCGATTTCAACTAGAGAAGTGAACGCAGGATCCTCAAAGGATGGATCATACCAAAGATTGTTCTTCTTACAATATTCTTCAACAAGAGCGATTTGTTCTTCACTTCGCCCTGTTAAACGTAAGTATTCAAGTGATTCCCGATCAACTGGGAAGAAACCACATGTTGCTCCATATTCTGGAGCCATGTTTGAGATCGTTGCGCGATCTGCAAGCGGCATTTCCTGTAACCCAGGTCCGAAGAACTCAACAAATTTACCAACAACGTTCTGTTCACGAAGTTTCTGTGTCACTTTCAATGCTAAGTCGGTCGCAGTAGTCCCTTGTGGGAAGCTTCCATTCAATTTAACACCGATAACTTCTGGAGCAGGGAAATATGAAGGCTGACCAAGCATTCCTGCTTCAGCTTCAATACCACCTACACCCCAACCAAGGACACCAAGTCCGTTGATCATTGTTGTGTGTGAGTCAGTTCCAACTAGTGTGTCAGGATAAGTATCATGAGAACCATCTTCATTCTCAGTAGCGTGAACTACATTTGCAATGTATTCCAAGTTCACCTGGTGGACAATTCCTGTCGCAGGTGGAACGGCACGATAGTTATCAAATGCTTTTTGTGCCCAGTGAAGAAATTCATAACGTTCTTGATTTCGTTCGAATTCAAGCTCCATGTTCACGTTAAGTGAATCAGGAGTACCGTATTTATCAACCTGTACAGAGTGGTCAATAACAAGATCCACCGGTACTTCTGGGTTGATTTCATCTGGGCTTCCACCCATATCTACCATTGCTTTTCTCAAAGAAGCAAGGTCGACTACAGCTGGTACCCCAGTGAAGTCCTGCAAGATAACACGAGAAGGTTTAAATGGTACATCCTCCCCTTTAGATTTTTCAGTTCCCCAGTTTGCTAGACTCTCGACGTGTTCATCCTTAATTACACGTCCGTCATGTTGACGCAACAGAGATTCTAGAAGGATACGGATGGAAAAAGGTAGTCGGGAGATCTTACCATGTCCCGCATCTTCTAAGGCTTTTAAATCGTAATAGTTGTAGGTTTGGCCATTTAGGTCAAATTGTTTGCGAGCATTGAATGCATTGCTAGCCATATTCCTTTTTTACCCCCTCATCAAAATTTAAATGGCGAAGCCGAGTCTTCGGCGTCTCCATTCCCCAATTGTATAATTTGATCCCTCACAAAAATACAAGTTCACAAATCCCAACTTTTATTGTAAATGAAAACGATTTATAAGTAAAATATATCTGCATTATTTTTCTGAATTCGATATCAGCGCCCCCCGCCTTCTGTTCTTGTATTTATGAATACAAGCTTTTATAATATAAAAAGAAACATTATTACTTAGAAAATGAAACAGGTGATCATATGTCAGGTGGATTTGCCTTCTTCATCGTCGGGTGGATCATCATCATGGTAGGTTTGATGAGTATTGGCGGCTTTTTTATGTTCCGTAAATTCCTCAAACGTCTACCAAAAGAAGATGGAAAATCAATCATAGACTGGGAAGAATATTACGTTGACCAGACGCGCCATATGTGGTCTCAGGATCATAAAGACCTTTTAGAAGAACTTGTATCTCCTGTGCCGGAAATATTCAGAGACGTCGCTAGACAGAAAATTGCTGGAAGAATCGGCCAGCTTGCTATGGAAAAAAAGAAGAA
>NZ_JRNX01000577.1 GCF_000786645.1 Halobacillus sp. BBL2006 | reverse complement strand
ATTTGAACACTTTCCTGTGGGGGAACCGGCGAGCTTCCTCGAAATGCACCCTGTGGGATCTCGCCTACTTCCTTCTCCCCCTTCCCCAACGACCCTTACCAAATGATGAGCTCGAAATCATAGGTGTAGCTAACCTGCTTAAATTTATGGTGGAAAACCTTCTGACACACTGAATTAAAGGCATTCTATCTGAGCAATCTCTTTGTAAATATAGGAGTTTCGAGCTGCTCAATATTGAAATGGGGGCCGAGAAACTGGGAGTCTCCTGCGGGAAAGGAAGGGCTGGCTAGACCTCACAGACCGCGCAGCTCGAGGAGGCTGGCCGTCTTCCCCCGCGGAAAGCGACCGGTTTCCACGGCATCCATTCTTCATCACAAAAGTCTCGAAACTGAGTCTTCCGGAATAGGAAGCTTTAATAAAATTACAGGTCCTTTTTTTATCCCTGTATGTTGGCCATAGCATAATAATTATTTCAGCCAGTGTTCCACCCCGTATTCTTTAGCTAGTTTTATAAGTATTTTATTTACAGAACGTGCTGTATCTTTTGAAGTAATCGATGCCAGTCTGATTAACATACGTTTTCGTCCTTCTGGGTCAAAAGGATTTTCATTATTTTTCTTCAAAGCTTTGACGATAGTTTGAGCCTCTGATTTAGAAACAGGAATCTGATACTTTTCGCTGTATGAAAGTATATCTTTTACGGTTAATTGCTTTAGCTTTTGGGTAATGAACTGTTGTGCCACAATCTTCATTTACTTTTACTCCCTCTCATTCAGTCTTTACTACACGATATGAAAGGCAGAAAGGTTATGTGTATTTAAAAAATTTGGATAATAAGTGTTTCAATTGCATTACATACTGCCATCGGATAGTATAGGTCAATGTGTCCAGAGGTGAGATAATTCAATAAAGAATCGATTCAGTTGTCTAGCAAAGAGAGTGAGTTTGGATGAAAAGAGAAAATCATCCTCTACAAGCAGGAATAGCCCTTATACTTGTAGCGGTAACATTCCTTTCAGTGGATATGTTAAAGGAGAAGGATCATGAAAACTTGGCTGATGAAAATAAGCAATTAAAAAATAAAAATGAA
>NZ_JRNX01000576.1 GCF_000786645.1 Halobacillus sp. BBL2006 | reverse complement strand
CAAAAATCACCACCTCAGGTCATCCAAATTTTGGATGACCTGAGGTGGTATTAGGTTTATGTAAAAAATAGATGCAGCTGATTTTCTAATCTAAGATGTTATGGTATAGTATTTCGAGTGTCTAAACATCAAAAAGGAGGGCGACAGATGCAAAAAGCGCCAAGTCCTTCAAATGAACACTTTCGAACTGTGTTTATTTTGAGCGCGTCTATTCTCATCGTTGTCATGAATACAACAATGTTCAATATAGCTTTACCCAACATCTTAAAAGATTTTTCACTCCAGCCTTCTGAGGGGGCTTGGATTGTTTCAGGATATTCTATCGTTCTTGCCATCTTTACAATTACGTATACAAGGCTGTCCGATTATCAACCGATTAGGAAATTACTAACCATTGGTATTTTGATATTCAGCCTGTCCTCCGTTCTAGGTTTCTTTGCTGATAGCTATGTATGGCTGCTGATCGCACGCTTATGTCAGGCTGCTGGCGCAGCTGCAATTCCTGGATTATCTATGGTTTTTGCTGGAAGATATATTCCGATGACACGTCGGGGAAGTGCTTTCGCATTGATTGCCTCAGCTACATCCTTAGGGTTTGGATTAGGCCCTGTTGTCGGAGGGGTGATCACTGATTATCTAGATTGGAACTATTTATTCATTGTCACGGTTATGGTTTTTCTAGTCATCCCGGTATTGTATAGATTTATGCCAACAGAGAATGCAGAACAAGGTCGCTTTGATGTCATTGGAGCATTATTGTCTGGCATCAGCGCAACGATGTTTCTATTGTATATCTCGACCTTCAATAGTCTATATTTATTAGTGGGATTGATCTCAGCAGCATTTCTATGGTGGCGTGTGAATCGGGCCGAAACTCCCTTTATCCAACCTGAACTGTTGTTGAACAGGCCTTACCGACGAATTGTTTTCATGAGCTATATGGGATTCACCCTGCACTTCGCTGTTTTATTTCTAATGCCGATCATGCTTGAACAGGTGTATGGTCGAGGGGCAGCCGCTATCGGATTTATCATCTTCCCTGGGGCCATTCTTTCAGCCGTTGCCGCCATTTATGTAGGACGATTGATTGATGCTTACGGGAACATTAAAGTTCTATTCCTGGCTCACGGACTTTTAATGATCTCCGCCCTTGTCTTTTTCTTCTTAGCAGGAAATTCTCCGTATATGATCATGATTGCCTACATGTTTACAAGTTTCGGGTTTTCCAGCCTGTCTTCAAGTTCAACCAATGAAGTGTCTCGTATCTTACCTAGTGAACAAATTGGCGCAGGTATAGGGTTAAAGCAGCAGATCCACTTTATAGGAAGCGCGACCGGATCTGTACTTGCTGGAATTCTTTTAGAACTGAATCAACAGCCCTATTCAGCTTCGGAATTCAAAATCCCTTATGGCCTGCTGATTGTTCTCATGACTGCTTCCTCTTTCACACTCTACCTATATTCAAAAAAAGTGAAAGAGATAGCAAATGTTCAATAAATTTACATTTGAAATTCATAAAAAAATCGAATATGATGAAGTGTGGACAATTCTGTTTATAATTAAATCAAAGTATAGATATAGATATTAATATAGGAGGAATTACCAATGAGCTCAAAAGATTATCGAGTTCTGCTGTATTATAAGTATGCCGACCTTCCTGATTACGAAGAATACTGCCAAAATCACTTGAACTTCTGTAGAGATCTTGGATTGAAAGGACGAGTTATCGTTTCTCATGAAGGGATCAACGGAACTGTTTCCGGCACCGTAGAACAAGTTGAGCGATACATGGATTACGTTCGCTCAGATGAACGATTTGCAGATATTCATTTTAAAATAGACGAGCATGAAGGTCATGCCTTCAAGAAAATGCACTGCCGAGTAAAACCAGAGCTTGTGAACTGGAGTATCGAAAACGATGATATTGATCCAAAGACGTTCGGCGGAAAACACTTGAAGCCTAAAGAATTCAACGAAATGCTCAAAAGTGAGGACACGATCGTCATTGACGGACGTAACGAATATGAATACCGTATCGGCCACTTCCGTAATGCCATCCAGCCTGAGGTCAACCACTCTCGCGAATTCCCAGAGTGGATTGCTGAAAATGCTGATCAATGGAAGGACAAAAAAGTCCTTACCTATTGCACAGGAGGCATTCGTTGCGAAAAGCTTACAGGTATCTTAAAGAAAAATGGCGTAGAGGATGTATATCAGCTTGAAGGCGGAATTACTACCTACGGCAAAGATCCTGAAGTCAAAGGTGAGCTGTTCGATGGAAAAATGTACGTTTTTGATGAGCGCATCGCTGTGCCTGTTAATCAGGTAGAAGATAAAATCGTTGCTGAATGTGAACACTGCGGAAAGGCAGAAGATCGCATGATTAACTGCAGTAACCCTGTGTGTAACCGTCAGTACGTATGCTGTAAAGAATGTGAAGAAGAACACCACGCAGCATGTACAGCAGAATGTAAAGCACATCCGGAAAATCGCTGGGATGTCGACCGTAAAAAGCAAATTGATAAATACGACCGCATTTCTGGCTAAATGGAAGTAAAAAATCGCCTGATCATTGATCGGGCGATTTTTTTTGTGAAAAAGTTTGTTATTCCTTGTAAAAACTTAACATCTATAAGGCCGTAAAAGTAGTTAACTGTTATTAATTATGCTCGATATGTATGTATCCTTCTGATGAAGTTAGCTTATTATTCTTCAAATACACCCCTGACTGTTCAGCAATCCCTAGTCCAATAGGTACATCCATCTTTTGGATGGCTTCCTTCAGGTGTTGCTCTTCCTCCCATTCCAAATAGTGAGCGGCAACAATAAGTTCATCCGTTAACCCTAGTCCATTTTTAAACAATGGAATACCCTTCTTATTGTCCTTAGGGGAGATGACACATATTTGTGGAGAAATCAAAGCCCCTGCAGAGAAACCTGCAATCGGCTTCCCATCAGTAAATAGGTTGAATAATATGTCTCCCAATTCTGTATCGACTATATAATCCCTGTATGTCTCTGTATCTCCGCCACCGATAATTACGCCTTTACAAGCCTCAATTCGATCCAACTCAAATGGTTCGTAGCGGTCTTTTAGAGCAAGACAGTAAACCTCCTCGGTATCAATCTCTTCCCAATACTTAGGCAAGTAACCTTCTGAGCCCTCCCGTTCTAAATATAATACCGCAACTTCCCCCCTTCCCACTAACTGCGAGAATTCAGTGCCGAGCCGCTTATTAAAAGGAGGGCCTGAACCGAATAAAAACAAGTGTGTCGAATGCATCAGTTATCCCCTTTCTATCAAGCCATTTTTCTCCCCCCTACTCATCCGCAAATTAGATGAGCGGAGGTGAAAAATGAGGATTATCTCTTAGTGCGATGGGCCGCATGGTAGGTGGAACCAATCCCTCGATCAAAGGATATGGCATACCTTATGGCACTGGTTACAAATGATTTGGCTCTTCTTACTGCTTCTTCTACGTCATTTCCTCTAGCAAGCTCTGCAGTTATGGCAGCTGAATACGTGCACCCTGCCCCACTCGTATGAATGGTAGGTACGCGTTCGGATTCCAGTTCTATAATACTTCGTCCATCAAATAACATATCAACAGCCGGATAGTCCTTTAGTGCTCCACCTTTAATCAATACAAAATCCGGACCCAAGTTATATAAGTCACGAGCGATTGTTTTCATGTCCTCAGGCGTCTCAGGTACAGAGCATTCTAACATGCGTGCAGCTTCATGAAGGTTGGGTGTAATGACGGTTGCCAATGGAATCAATTCATTCACTAACGTCTTTATTGCCTCATCTTCAAGAAGCTGAGAGCCCATCTTCCCCACCATGACAGGGTCAACGACTACATTTTTCACTCCAGAATAGCGAATCAACGCTGCCGTTCGCTCGATAATCTCCCGAGTAAACAACATCCCAGTTTTCAAAGCGTCTACGCCTACATGTTCCAATGAAGCGTGAATTTGTGCTTCAACAGCCTCTATGGGTTGAGTAAAGATTCCTTGTTCCGTGGTTGAATTGTTAGCAACAAGGGCTGTAATCGCACTCATTCCATATACATCGAACTCTTGAAAAGTTTTTAAATCAGCCTGAATTCCAGCACTTCCTTGCGAAGCAGATCCTGCAATCGACAATACTCTTGGTATGCTCATTCGTATATAACTCCTCTCTTTCTTATATAAATTGTATCAAAGTTCTTTTTGGTTAAGCTATTCATTCCTTCCTTCTTTACGATAAGATAACAAGGAGGAGGTTGTATTTTTGAAGCCTTTTACTGAAAAAACCATTCATATTATACAATGCATACCCGAAGGAAAGGTAATGACCTATGGACAAGTTGCACGTTTAGCCGGAAGCCCACGTGCAGCTAGA
>NZ_JRNX01000575.1 GCF_000786645.1 Halobacillus sp. BBL2006 | reverse complement strand
TCGGGCTCCCTTCTACCATAATAGCAACTCTGCCTTCCATGATATTGGCCACCACTCGGTCAGGACGTTCGGTATTCAACATTTGCGGAAAAGGAGAAGCCGGTTGATCTTCTATAAATTCTTCAACAAATCCAGGACTGTGGATCATGTCCGCGCTAATATACTTTATTCTTCGCTCAATTTCCTGAACGATGGTTGGATCTGTTACACCATCAAAATAAAATAATGCAAGGTTGGTATTCGTCTTTTTCCCTACCTTGAAATACTTCACAGTTAAAGAACGGTGCTCGATCCTCTTTCTCACCAAATTGATATTAATCATTAAATTCTCTACAAAACCATCATGAGAACCTCTGACTACTTTTTCATTTATAGGTTCTTCAACGGTACGGTTAAAAGCGGATGTGACATTGAATTGAGAAACCTTCCGGCTGCCGTCTTCCATGTAGATCGCATGACCACGCAATAAAGAAACAATAGCTTCTTCTAAATTTAGCGTTTCTTTAGAATTTGGAATTTCCGAAATCTCATCTACTTTTCCGAGTTCGATTGGTTCAAAAATATATTCCTGGACTTTTTCCTGGTCAACTAACGGCTGGAAATATATTAAAGCCGCGTTGCCTTTTTTCAACACACGGACCTTCAAATCATTCGTATGATTGAACTCATTCAAAAAATAGTCTACGTTTTTGGAAAGCTTATAAAAACTCGGCTGTTGCGGTTCCCGTTCTTGCTCTGTAATTTGCCTGTCTTCTATTCTTTTATGATCGCCAAAGAACCATCGTTTTATAAATCCCATATACATCACCTGAAATTATCATGCCTCAGTTCAATCAAACTATACTTTTATACCTTCCATATAATGAAAAAAACCGCAGCTTTAGCTGCGGTTCTCTAATGTCTATTAATGTGCAGGGAAAAAGACCATTTGTAGTATGAAAATGATCGCGAACATATAAAGTAGCCAATGAACACTTTTCCCTTTACCCATCACTAATTTTAAGACAGGGTAAGTGATGAATCCCATCGCAATTCCAGTTGCAATACTAGAGGTCAAAGGCATAGTCAGAATGATAATGAAGGCTGGAAAGGCATCATCGAAGGATTTCCAATTTACGTTGGCCAACCCTTCCATCATAAAGCAGCCGACAATAATGAGAACAGGTGCCGTGATGGCAGGCAGCCCTGAAACGGCTCCGACGAGCGGTGCAAAAAACATGGATACGAGGAACAGAATAGCGACTACTGTTGTTGTTAGCCCTGTTCTTCCTCCAGCGGCAACACCAGAAGAGGATTCAATATAGGCAGACGAAGGACTCGTACCGAACATCGCACCAACAGTTGTGGCAGAAGCATCAGCCATCAAAGCAGCTCTTGCGCGCGGGAGGCTGCCGTCTTTTCGAATGAATCCTGCCTGTTCAGCAACACCGACCATCGTTCCCGTCGTATCAAAAATCGTAACAAGCAAAAATGCGAAAATGACCGTATAAAGGCTATTCGAGAACACGCCTGCGAGATCGATATCCCAAAACACAGGAGCTGGTGGTGCAGACATCACTTTAGTAATCTCGAGCTGGCCAGTGAACAAACCTATGATTCCGGTAATCAGCATTCCTATAAATAATCCACCGGTTACATTCCTTGCGATAAGAATAAGCGTTATGAATAATCCCACAATCGTCAATAATGTTCCAGGTGCAGTCAAGTCCCCTAACGTAACCAGTGTCTCCTCACTAGAAACAATAATTCCGGACATTCGCAATCCAAGAAACGCGATGAACAATCCGATTCCGGATGTAATCCCATACTTCAACGAAGCAGGAATCGCAGTAATCAGCTTTTCTCTTAAACTCGTCAAACTTAAAATAACGAATAAAATCCCGGCCAAAAATACCGTTCCTAATATGACGGAATAACTTACGTCCTGTTGAATGACTTCGGTCACGAAATACGCGTTCATGCCCATACCAGGAGCGATGGCAATCGGGTAATTCGCGGCAAAAGCCATAATTAGTGTTCCTACAACAGCGGCGATGATTGTCGCCATAAAGGCTTGCTCAAATGGAACTCCTGCTGCTGATAGAATTCCGGGATTAACAACGACAATATAGACCATCGTCAAGAAAGTCGTCATCCCTGCCAATAACTCTGTTCTTACGTTTGTATGATTTTCCTGTAGCTTAAATTGATTTTTCATTTTAGAACACCTTGCTTCCAATAAAAATAACAACGGCTATTATAGTATCCTTTTTACGAACAAAAATCAATATTTTTATATCAATCGTTCGTTTTTAGGTTCAACACAAACAAAAAAAGCGGACCAAAGCTGAGCTCCGATCCACTTTTTCTAGTGCCAGCTAGTCTGGCCGATACCATCCTAGTATCTTTCTTGCCTCTTTTTCATCTAAATATAAGCATTGGGCGACGGCTCCTCCAACCCCTGACTTTAACGTCACTTTCACACTTTCCAAATTTACTCGTTTTTGCAAAATCGTTTGCGAAAGGGAGGCTGCCTGAATCCGATACTTCTTCATGACATAGGTTTGTTTGATAATCGACCGGCTTCGTAATGTCAATTGCTGATCTTTGACCTCCCACCCTGCATCATGAAAAGCGAGTAATCCTATACCTGTAAAAGCAAGAGCACCAAAGATGGACAACAACCCAAATGGAAAAAAGAAGATGCTTAACGGAATAACAGCGAGCCATGCAAACCAAGAATGGCGCATCATATATCGAGGCTTCGCTTTTTTAGGGGGACGGTTCCAGTTCACTTCTAAGTCATAATCGTCCATGATGTTTTTCAGCACATGCTGGATTTCTCTTTTCTTAATGAAAGGAAGCACCCTTAATTGTTGATCCGAATCATTCTGAAGTCCTCCACCTGCGCTGATCAACGTCACAGAAGCGTATCCGAAAGGCTGACGAATCAAATTTTCATCCATTCGCAGTCCTTGAATACGGTTTAATGGAATGGTCATCTGCTTTTTCTCCAGCCATCCCCTCGTTATAATTAAGTCTTCATTATCAAGTAATACGGTAAAATTCGCATAACGAAAGATCGTTAGTAAAATGGAAATGGCATAAGCAATAAGCAGAACCACTAAAGCTGTAAAAGCAACAATTAATACACCAATTTGAATCCAATCGAGGATGCGTCCATAAATCGCCCCTATCGGAAGAGCTTCCATGATCTGTGAAAAGAAGACACCTACTCCGGAAATGACGACACCTGCACCACCCGAAGTAACAGCCATCAGTACGATGTCCTTCATGTTCATTTCAAATACCTTTTTGCGAGAGGTCTCCTGAGGTTCAACGTCTTCCGTATCCTCTGATTCAAATTTGTTATTTTTTTCTCTAAGAATCAAAGCTTCCAATTCCTTTGCTTCGGTAAGCTTAATTGCCGTCAATTCCCCTTCTGCTTTCTGGTTATCTGTCGATCCAGCCGTTTCGACAGACACTTTTACAAGCTGGAATGGACGATGAAAGATTCCTTCCGAAAAATCAAGACTCTGGATACGCTCAAACGGGATATACCTTTTCTTACGGAAAAAGAGTCCATATTCAATGCGCAGCTCCCCTTCTTCTAAACGATAGGAAAACCGTAGCCACTTAACGATTCCGGCAACTAGAATCAACAAAAGAACTCCTGCCCATATTAACAACGGGATCCATTCGATCTCACCGCTCAAGATATTACCATTCAAAAAGAAAACAACGAGAATTGGCAGCAGGGCATCTTTTAAGCTTTTCACAAGATTGATGACGGCTGAAATCGGATGAAGGCGTTTCGGTTCAGACATCTTCTTCAGCCACCCTTGCTAACGATGATATCGACTGCCTCAGCTCTTCTGCTTCACGTTCATCGAGAGCAGGAATTTTATGTACAGTAGCAGCCGTCGATATGCTGATCGTAGATATCTTATATTTACGGAGCAGCGGTCCTTGCTCTGTATCTACGTGCTGGACCCTCACCATTGGAACGAGTGTCCGTTTAACAATCAGGATTCCATGCTGAAGTTCGATATCCTGGTCAGTCACTTCATATCGCCAACGCTTCCAATTCAACTCAGGAAGCAGCCATACGGAAAATAATAATTCTAAGAGGACGACTCCCGCTGCTATCGCTAAGAGCCAGGATGGCCAATTCCACAGCAGGATAGCGACAATCAGTCCGATACTGACCAATATCGTTATACCCACTTGGATCGCTCCATAAATCCTCCATAATGTGAGGGCTTTACGGGAAATTCTTTGCGCCGGTTCATTCCACATGAACACACCTCCTCAACCTTCTCTTCCCTATGCATACGATTGCTATATGATAAAGGTTTCATCCATACGAAAACCAGACATGAGAACATGTCCGGCTGATCGTAACCTATTTATTGCCTTTTGCCAATTGTCTGGACCTTTCAGTGCAGGCCCCCATAGTTTGAATGACGGCATTACGCAATCCCGACTCTTCAAGCTTTGTCACACCAGCGATTGTTGTCCCGCCTGGGGTACATACCGCGTCTTTCAAGTCACCTGGATGACGACCGGTTTCAAGCACCATCTTAGCTGCCCCCATGACAGACTGAGCCGCTAATTTATAAGCTTTATCCCTTGGAAAACCTTCGTTTACAGCTCCATCCGCCATAGCTTCAATAAACATATAGACAAAGGCCGGAGATGAACCGCTCACAGCTGGCACTGCATCCATCAGTTTTTCTTCAATGACCTCCGCTTCCCCGAAGCTTTCGAAGACCTCCAACACTTCAGCCAACTCCTGCTTGGTGACGAAATCATTCGGGCAGAGGACACTCATGCCCGCTCCGACTAGCGAAGGGGTGTTCGGCATGGAACGGATGACTTTCACATTCCTTCCAAAAGCCTCTTTCATTGCATCGAGTGTAATTCCGGCCGCCACTGTAACAACGACCGTGTCATCTCGCACTTCTTCTCGAATTTCTTGAATGACTCCTTGATAGACATAAGGCTTCACAGCTAAGAAAAGAATATCACTTTCTCTTGCCAGCCTCTTGTTATCCGCGGATATTTGAATACCATACTCGTCTGAAACAAAATCAATCGTTTCATCAGACAATGCCGTAGCCGCAATTTGTTCAGCTTCTACTAATCCGGCATCAATCATTCCTTGAATCATCGCCTGGCCCATTTGGCCGCAGCCGATGAATCCTAATTTTTTATTCACCGTACATCCCTCCTTAGTCTCTCCATTGTATAGGAATCTTTCTTACATCACAATTCCATATAAAAATAGTGGAAATTTACGTAAAAGCATAGTAAATATTTCTTGTTTTCTGTAGAAAAGGTTTACAAATTATGGCTT
>NZ_JRNX01000574.1 GCF_000786645.1 Halobacillus sp. BBL2006 | reverse complement strand
CCCCGCCACCATCCTCTCACATAAAAGTCTCGAAACTGAGTCTTCAACAATCAGGAGCTTTAATTGGATATGAAAAATCAGTTCAGCCGTTCTTTTAAAGTTGAAAGTATGTTCGAATTTGGCTGGCAATGCCCTGGTGATCTTTCGTTTCTTCCAAGTTAGAGAGCATACCTTTGATAATGGCAGGACGAGGGTCGTTCTTTTGCAGCTCATCAAGCAATACAGTAATCGTATCCTTGATCTCACCGCTCGTACGCTCTTTAAGATCGCTTAATGTTTGAATCACTTCATCCAACTCATATTGATAATAATCTTTAGGTATCACCTGGGACATGACCTCTTCAGTAATGACCGGATGGTCACCATTTTGTTTAAACCCATCTACAATATAATCTGTCCGCCTCAACATGGCTTCTGACAAGGCCTCAAAATCTAGTTTTGCGTTTTCAATGATGATAAGGTCCATAAATCCCTTAAATATGCCTTGAAGCAGCAGGCTGATCTCCCAAATGATCGATTCCACTTCTCTCCCATAAATGGCTAATAGATGACGTTTGTAAAAAATATAAGAATTAAAGCGGGTTTTCTTTAAGAATTCATCGATATTCTCATTAAAAGGAATGGTTTGTTCTCTAATTTGCATAATGATGAATTCACGATGCTCCGCAACCTCTTCAAAGGTAATTTGCATTTGTTTAATAAACTTTGTTCGAGCATCTAAATCAAGAGATTGAATCTCGTCAATCTTATTCTGTATTCTTTCAAAGTAGTAGTTGAAGATTTCCAGGAGGAGCGCATCCTTGGATTTGAAATGCAGATAGAATGCTCCTTTTGAGATTCCGCTCTCATTAGCTATTTCTTGCACAGATGTAGAGCTGAATCCTTTTTTTGCAAACAATTTGATAGATTGCTTTATAATGTGAATCGACTTATGTTCCATATTTATTACTCCTAACTTTTATCACGGATGTTCATTTGAGAATTCTAAACGAACATATTCAAAGCATTACCTCTTGACATATGACTGGGTGGTCATTAGTATTATATGTGATTCTGACTACGCGGTCAACTTAGGGGGGAAAGCATATATGAAAGGCATCATCAACTTTTCGATGAATAACAAATTCGCCATTTGGTTAATGACGATCATCATTACAATAGCGGGTTTATATTCAGGTTTAAATATGAAATTAGAAACGATACCTGATATCGAACCACCAATCATTACAGTTACAACCGTTTATCCAGGAGCTACGCCTGAAGAAGTTGCAGATCAAATTTCTGAGCCATTGGAACAACAAGTCAGTAATTTGGGCGGAGTGAAAACAGTCAGCTCCACCTCTTACCAGAATGCTTCTTCTCTTCAGCTTGAATATAGTTTTGATAAAAGTTTAGACGAAGCAGAGGATGAATTGCAAGAGGCGGTCAATAAAGTTGAATTGCCTGACGCAGCACAAGAACCATCTGTTTCCCGTTTAAACTTCAATGCATTTCCTGTAGTTAGTTTAAGTGCGGTTAACGGAGATCAATCATTAGAGCAATTAACCACGACTGTAGAGGAAGAAATTGTCCCCGCTCTGGAAGGACTGGAAGGCGTGGCGGAAGTCCAGGTGTCCGGCCAGCAAGTTCAAGAAGTGCGAATTGATTTGGACGAATCGGCACTGGAAGAACGTGGCATGGATGCGGAAACCGTTACGAACTTAATTAAAGGATCGGATGTGTCCTTCCCGTTAGGGTTATATAAATTTGATGATACAGAGAAATCAGTTGTATTAAATGGTGATCTGACGAGTGTAGAGGAGCTGGAGAATTTAGAAATCCCAGCAATTCCCGGCCAATCTGGGCAAACTCAAAGCCAGGGAGCCCCTTCGCAAAGTCAAGAAACTTCTCCACAGGGCCAATTCGGCCAAAGTCAGCCATCTGGACAACAGGCATCTCAAGCAGCGACGGTTCAAATTCCTACCGTTCAATTAAAAGATATCGCTGATATTGAGGTTGTTGGAGAAGCAGAGTCGATCTCACGAACAAATGGTGAGGACTCGATCACATTGCAAGTTGTAAAATCGCAAGAAGCGAATACAGTGGATGTCGTAAATGCAGTGAAAGATGAGACGGCTAGTTTTGAAGGAGACTTGGATGGAGTGGAATTCATATATTCCTTCGACCAAGGAGAGCCGATCGAAGAATCTGTCAGCACAATGCTCAATAAAGCATTATTCGGCGGCCTATTTGCTGTTATTGTAATTCTCTTGTTTTTACGTAATTTCAAAACAACCATCATTTCCATTATTTCGATACCATTATCCCTTCTTATCGCGATCTTGTTCTTAAAGCAGATGGATATTACGTTGAACATCATGACATTAGGAGCTATGACCGTGGCAATCGGAAGGGTCGTGGATGACTCTATTGTCGTAGTAGAAAATATTTACCGACGAATGTCCTTGCCAGGGGAGAAATTAGCAGGCAGAGATCTAATAAGGTCAGCAACGCGCGAAATGTTCATGCCGATTTTATCTTCTACTCTAGTGACGATTGCTGTATTTCTTCCATTAGGATTGGTAGAAGGAACGGTAGGGCAAATCTTCCTGCCATTCGCTTTGACGGTAGTCTTTGCATTGCTTGCTTCCTTGTTAGTAGCAATTACCATTGTGCCGATGCTATCTCATACACTTCTAAAGAGATCAAAAATCAAGCAAGTGAAGCATGAAGAAGGCGGAGGTCGCCTTGCGAAAATTTATCGCTCTGTGCTCACAAGCACATTGAATCATAAGATTATCTCTACACTTATAGCAATAGGGGTTCTTGTAGGAAGCATTGCTTTAGTCCCTCTAGTAGGAACTAGTTTTCTGCCAGATCAAGAACAAAAGATGGTGATGGCAACTTATAGCCCAGAACCAGGACAAACGCTTGAAGATGTAGAGAATATCGCCATGGATGCTCAGGAGTTCTTTGAAGGTCGTGAAGGTGCAAATACGATCCAATATTCTGTAGGCGGGGAAAACCCGATGAGCCCAGGAGCTTCCAATCAAGCTGTCTTTTATGTTGAGTACGCCGATGATACGGAGAACTTCTCAGAAGAAACACAGAAGGTCATTGATGGCTTGAACAAAGAGACTGAAAAAGGGGAATGGGCTAGCCAGGACTTCTCTGGTGCCGGCTCAAGCAGTGGTCTTGAATTAAGGATCTACGGTGATGATACGGAACAAATCAAGCCGGTCGTAGCTGATGTAGAAGAGCTTTTATCTGATCAAGAGAATCTTAGAAATATCGATTCCAGCCTCTCTGAGTCCTATGAAGAGTATACGTTAGTGGCTGACCATGACAAATTGAGTGAGCTCGGTCTGACAGCAGGTCAGCTTGGGATGGAACTGAATCAAAATAGAGAACGTCCCGTAATTACGACAGTTCAACAAGACGGAGAAGAAGTTAACGTTTACCTTGAGGTGCAAGAAGAAGAGTATAGTGGCATAGAGGATCTGACTGAACGTGAGATTCAAACACCGACGGGTCAATCCGTTGCGATCAGTGAGGTCGTAGATGTGGAAGAAGGAACTACAGCTGATACGATTACTCGCCGTGACGGACGTGTTTATGCAAGTGTCAGTGCGGAGATTACTGTCGATGATGTCGGTTCTGTATCTTCAAGTGTGAACGAGAAAGTACAAGATATCGAAACGCCTTCAGGTGTAGAGATCACTCAAGGCGGGGTAGCAGAGGATATCAATGAATCCTTTACACAGCTTGGTCTTGCCATGTTGGCAGCGATCGCGATTGTGTACTTGATCTTAGTCATCTTCTTCGGTGGAGGATTAGCACCGCTTGCTATCTTATTCGCCCTGCCGTTCACGATCATTGGTGCTGTGCTGGGTCTCTTAATCAGTGGAGAAACCTTAAGCATTTCGGCTATGATTGGGGCGCTCATGTTAATCGGTATCGTTGTTACGAATGCGATTGTTCTGATCGACCGTGTTATTCATAAAGAAAAAGAAGGATTTTCGACAAGAGAAGCGCTTATCGATGCAGGAATGACACGTCTGCGACCGATTTTGATGACGGCGCTTGCGACAATCGGAGCTCTGCTGCCACTTGCATTAGGCTTTGAAGGGGGCTCAATTATCAGTAAAGGCTTAGGTGTAACAGTCATTGGGGGGCTCGCAAGCTCCACACTTCTGACCTTACTGATTGTGCCATTGGCATACGAAGTGCTCAGTAAAATTCGTCGAAAGAAAAAAGTGAAAGAAGCTTAGAACATTTGGTAAAATAAGAACATCTCCTAATCGGAGGTGTTCTTTTCTTTATGAAGGGAACAGTCAGAATAATCAACGTGGAGGTGATGGGGATGGAGCACTATGAAGTTACAATTGTAGGTGCAGGTCTGTCTGGAATCACTGCAGCTAGACGTTTGCATAAACAAGGAAGAACGAATTTTTTATTGGTAGATAAAGGGAAGAGTGTAGGCGGACGCTTGGCCACTAGAAGAGTGGCGGATGGTAAAGCCGATCATGGGGCACAATTCTTCACAGTAAGAACGGATGAATTGGATGAAGAAGTGCAGCATTGGTTGAAAGAAAATTGGATCAAGCACTGGTTCGGTAAGCCGTATCCTCGCTATACAGCAGTGGATGGAATGAACAGTCTGGCGAAGCATTTAGCCAAAGGTATCCGTACGTCATTACATACAAAAATCACTCAAATCGTCAAATACCCTGACGGCTACCGTTTGTATGATGACAAAATGAACGTATGGAAGTCAGACAAAGTTTTATTGACCATGCCAGTTCCCCAAGTTCTGGAATTATTGAAAGCGAGCGATGTACAAGTTGTGCACTCAGAGATGAAAAAGTTGAAGAGTATCTTATTTGAACCTACCTATGTAGGAATCTACCATTTTCGTTCACCGACGAGTTTGCCTGAGGATGGGCACTTGGATCAGGATTTGCCTCAGGGTGTCGAGCGAGTTGTCGACCATCAGAAAAAAGGGATATCCAATGATACTCTTGTAAGCGTTTATATGAATGGTGATTGGTCGCGGAGACATTATGGGGAAGATTACGTTCGGACATTGATCAAAGAAAAGGTCGAACGTCTCTTCGATTGGTCAGAATTAGAATCGGAGCAGTTGAAACGCTGGAGATACGCACAAGCTAAAAAAGTCCTTCATGAACCTTATTTGGATTTATCTGGTGATGGCTCACTCGTTGTTGCAGGGGATGCTTTCCTTCGTGAAAATGACGAGGCTGGACGGACACGATTTGAAAGTGCTTATCTGTCAGGAAAAGATGCTGCCGCTTATTTGAGCTGGTAGAAATAGAAAGAAGCGTCTTCTCTTGTTGAAGAGAAGGCGCTTTTGTTTGTTTTCATCTTTTGTGCCTTAGTGTTAAATCGCTTTCGCTTCATATTTCTTAAGTCGCTTCATTCGTGTAACCGTGTAAACGGCAAGCCCAGCCCAAATCAATGTAAAAGAAATGACGTGGACATTTGTGAAAGGCTCGTTGTACATAAATACACCAATGAACAGCATAATCGTAGGAGCAAAATACTGGAGAAATCCGACCATTGATAAAGGAATTCTTTTTGCTCCGGCTGAAAATAACAATAATGGAATGGCTGTCACGATGCCTGCACCGAAAACGAGTACAGTGGTGAGGGAAATCCAGTCCACTTGTGCCCATTGCCCCGCTTGCTGTGTGTATAGATAGACGAGAGCGACTGGTGTAACAATCAAGGTTTCAATAGTCAACCCGAACATCGCATTCAAGGGGACAAGCTTTTTCAGTAATCCGTAGGACCCAAAACTGAAGGCTAAAAGGAGGGCGATCCACGGTACAGAACCGAAATGGACCGTCATGTAAAAAACTCCAGTACCCGCTAATAAAAAGGCGACCCATTGTGCTTTGGAGAATGTTTCCTTCAAAACGATCATGCCTAAGAGAATACTGACAAGTGGGTTGATATAGTATCCTAAGCTTGCTTCAACCACATGATTGGTGTTGACTGCCCATATATACGTCACCCAGTTGATGCTGATCGTAATCGCGGCCAGGGTAATCCCAACCATGCGTTTTTTGTTCTTGATAATCATACGGCATTCTTCCAGGAAAGCACGCTGTTTCTTAGCGGCGAGAACAACGATTCCCATAAAAATAAATGACCAGACAATCCGGTGAGCTAGAATTTCAAATGCAGGAATCTGCTGAACCAACTTCCAATAAATTGGTAAAAAACCCCATAATATATAGGCGCCTGCCGTATAGAAGACGCCTAACTTCTGTTCATTGACCATGATGATAACCCTCTCAAATGTATGTATTGTATTTATTTCATATTCTAGACTCATCCACACCATATGAAAACAAAAATGCACTGAACACAAAAAGGCTGTCGATAAGTCTCGACAGCCTAACCTTTTCATACTCAGTGTTGGAAATTAAGGTTGATCTTGTTGACCTTGGTCTTCATACATTTTCTTTATATCCATGAGGGAGCGGGGAGACGGTTTCTCAAGTGAGATTTTCATAAGCGGCTGATCAGCAGGTCCTTCTACGACAGTACCGTCGAAGGAAAATCGTGAACCATGACACGGGCAATCCCACGTATGTTCGGCACTATTCCACTCTACCTCACATCCCATATGAGTACAGGTCGTATCAAGTAAGTGGAGTTCACCATCTTCATCCTTGAATGCTCCTGCCCGTTCGCCTCTCCATTGCACGACTTTTCCTTCACCTTTTTTGATCCGATCAGGACGGTCTCCTACCAATTCGAGCTTCCCTTCAACTAAGTGAACGGCCACATCAAAGTTTTGCGAAAGAAACTGCTTCATGCTTGGATCCGCTTTAAACCTTGAAGGCTTGAACAATTCGTGGAAAAGAGATTCTTCTCCTAATACATAATTGCTCAACAATTGAGCTGCCAATGTACCATTCGTCATGCCCCATTTTCTGAACCCTGTAGCGATCAGTACTCGATTGTTCTTTTTGGTAATCGGTCCGATGTAAGGGACCTTATCCAAGGTCGTCAAATCCTGGGCTGACCACTGGAACAATTTCTCCCTAATACCGAATGTCTGAGCGGCAAATTCTTCAATGGCGCGGTAGTGAAAAGAAGTATCAATGCCATCACCTGTCTTGTGATTTTCTCCTCCGACCAATAAAATCGGTTTTCCGTTGTATTCGGCAGACCGGATGGTACGCTTCGGTTCATCGATCGATACATACATTCCTGGTGGAATCTCACGCTCTGGTTCAATGGCCATCAGATAGGATCTTTCAGCATACATGCGGCTAAAGTAGAAGCCTTTCCCATCGTAGAAAGGAAAGTGACTGCATGAGATGGCATGGCTGCAGGTCACTATTGAACCATTTCCTGTCTCTACCTGAAGGGTTTCACCTTCTTTTAAATCCGTAGCTTTCGTCCCTTCAAAAATTTGTCCCCCTAATTCGATGAAGCGATCAACGAGAGCTGTTAAGTATTTAATTGGGTGGAACCTTGCCTGATTCTTCATGACAAGCGTTCTCGTCGCTTCCATTTCAAATGGAAGAGCTTCTGTCATTTCTCCTGGGATATCCAATTTTTGATAGGCTTCATACTCGTTGGCGACTTTTTCCGCCCCTTTATCCGTAGTTGAGAATAGACAGGCATCCTCTTTTTTCCAATCACAGTCGATCTTGTATTTCTCAATCGTTTCTTCTATAAATCCGAAAGCGTTCATCTGCGCTTGATAATAAAGGGAGGCTTTATCCATTCCGAAGTGTTTAATTAGTTCGTGATAGATTAATCCGTGCTGGGCGGTGACTTTGGCTGTCGTATGACCGGTCGTTCCGTTAAGGATCCGATCAGCTTCCAGCAAAACAACTTGTTTGCCCGCTTTCGCTAATAGATAAGCAGTCGTAATTCCGGTAATCCCTCCACCAACAACGACAATATCAGCAGAAGTGTTTTCTTCCATTGAATCAAATGTTGGTAATTCAGTATCTTGGCGCCACATAGGTTCAGGGCGTGTCCAATTTTGGTTGTGGTCCATAAAATCCCTCCTCAATGACTCTTTTACTCAGTCTTTCCCCTTTGACTATTTTCATGTATTTAATCACTGTAAAAATTAACAATAATTCGGTTATATAGTATAATAATGGTCATGATTGTGTCAGATGAAGGGGGCGTGAGGATGGAAGTATTCGTTGCCAGGCAGCCTATTTTGAAAGCCAATGAAGAGGTCTACGCCTATGAGTTATTGTATCGGAATAGTAAGGATAACCGGTTTACCCCAATTGATCCGAATCAGGCCACTTCTGAGGTGTTGATGAATAGTTTCCTTACGATCGGTTTAAGGCGTCTCTCTCAGAACAAACCTTGCTTCATCAACTTTACTGAGGATTTGCTGTTAGAGAAAGTGCCAGAGTACTTTGATCCTCAACAACTCGTTGTAGAAATTTTGGAGCATGTCTCCTATAGCATGGGTCTGATCCGTGTTTGTCGAGAATTGAAGAGGCAAGGCTTTCTTATCGCTCTCGATGATATCGTCAGTGTTGAAGAATCTTCAATTATCGAACTTTTGCAATACATAGATATACTGAAAGTCGATATAAGAGAGGTTAATGATAAAGACCGTAAAGAAATCATCAACCTTGCTAAACGGTTTAACATCACGTTATTAGCAGAAAAAGTAGAGACGAGAGATGAGCATCAAACTTGTTTGGCAGAGGGATTTGAACTCTTCCAGGGTTACTATTACAGTAAGCCGGTGGTCATCTCAGGCATGGACATTCCATTCCTGGCTTCTACATATTTTCAAATCATTAAAGAATTATCAGTAGGTGCGAAAGAAGTCAATATTGATAAAGTAACTGAAATATTAGAACAGGACGTGGCTTTAACATACA
Source organism: Halobacillus sp. BBL2006 (assembly GCF_000786645.1). Taxonomy (GTDB): domain Bacteria; phylum Bacillota; class Bacilli; order Bacillales; family Halobacillaceae; genus Halobacillus. The sequence goes on along the minus strand of NZ_JRNX01000574.1, from coordinate 2,986 downwards.
AATTATTGCGCCTGATTAATTCCTCGATGTACCAGCGGACTGTACCTGTTAAATCCATCAAGCAAGCGGTCATGCTTTTAGGTACTGATACATTGGAAAAGTGGCTTTATGTACTTTCGGTGAAACAAACGAGTTCTTTTTCTTCAACATCCACTCAACTGGTGTTGAAAACAAGCTTACTCCGGGCGAAAATGAGCGAACAGCTATCCATCCGTTTGAGAACGACTAACAAGGCAGAAGGATTCTTCCTTACTGGTTTTCTGTCATTGATTGATGTAATTACAAAGCGGCCAGTGACTGAGATTATTGAAAGTTTGCCATTAGATACGAATATAAAGGTTGCTCTTGAAGGGAAAAGAAACTTTTACCGTGATATTTTAGATACAGTTATGGCTATGGAAAAAGCTGACTTTGAGGAACTTGAGGACCGATTAATTGAACTGGAATTGGGGTTTGATGAGATTTTTGAAATATATGGCCAGGCAATTGCTTGGACGGATCAGCTCTACCAGGAGAATTTCTCTGATCTTGTGCACGAATAGACATCTTTAATTCAGTTATGGTAGACTATTTAAGTTGCTTCCTGAATAAGGAAGTCTTTTTTTTGGTATAACCATTACCTAGGTAACGATTGTGAGGAGGATAACCGTGTCATTGACTTTTTATCATGTTCAACAACTATCTAGAGATCTTAGTCAATATTTAAATCAGTCTTTAGCTGATGAAGAGATCTCCATGTCCCATTGGGCTGTTATTTTTCAGCTGCATCATCACGGGGCAATGACTCAGACTGATCTTAAAAATCGGTTGAATATCGAAGCTCCTCCTTTATCACGTACTTTACGTAAACTAGAACAACTAGGGTACATCCATAAGTCTTCCGGTATGGATAAACGAACGAATGATATCAGCCTTTCAGAGAAAGGGGAGAAGCGTTTTCCGATTTGGCAGGAGGCGATTAAGGAAGCAGAGGGTCGCCTGCGGTCTGGTTTAGGTGAGGAAGGAGAACGGATCCTGGACAGGCAGGTGAGAGAGTTGACGAGAATCATTCGCGAAGAAAGGGGAGGGGGATTTTGAAGGCAAAACAACCACTATGGACAAAGAGCTTTTTAAGTGTATGGTTCAGTAATTTTTTCGTTTTTCTCGTATTCTATTTAATGTTCGTCACCCTCCCAATTTATACAATTGACGTCTTGGAAGTGGACGAAGGACAATCGGGACTTATCATAACCGTTTTCCTGTTGGCAGCTATACTCATTCGCCCTTTGGCTGGTCAATGGATTGATACGATAGGAAGAAAACCGATTGTGATCATTTCTTTATCTTTATTTTTAATTAGCGCCATTTTTTATTTGTTCGTCAATTCATTCGTCCTTATCCTTATTGTGCGCTTTTTACAAGGGATGGGTTTTGGTATGGCTACGACCGTTCTTGGCGCATTGGCTGCTGATGTAGTCCCTGATCAAAGAAAAGGTGAGGGGATGGGATACTTCGCCATGTCCATGAATTTCGCTATGGTGCTCGGTCCTTTTCTGGGATTGACGATTATACACTCTTTTAGTTTTTTCAGCATGTTCATGATCTGCGCTTTATTCGGAGCTGTCGCCTTCACCTCGGGGTTGATGATCAGGATCCCCGCAAACTTTACAGAAAAGCTGAACCCAACTCAAAGTTTCTTGCCACGAATGAATGGACTTTTGGAGAAGTCGATTGTCCCTATCGCTCTGACAGGAGCAGTCATGGCGCTTGCTTACTCAGGGGTTTTATCATTCGTTTCCGTCTATGCTAAAGAGCAGGGACTTGAGGCAGCTGCGAGTTATTTTTTCGTCGTTTATGCTGTTGTACTCCTAATTTCACGGCCCTTTACGGGTAAATGGTTTGATCACTACGGAGAAAATATCGTTGTCATTCCTTCTATTATCCTTTTCGGGATCGGAATGCTCGTTCTAAGTTTTGCAAATTCGGCTCCACTGCTATTAACAGCCGGCGGGTTGATCGGGCTGGGGTGGGGAACGATTGTGCCCAGCTTTCAAACCATTGCGCTGAAGAAGGTGCCGAATCGTGCTGGATCAGCTACCGCTACGTTTTTTACAATCTTTGATATAGGTATTGGAATTGGATCATATGTGGTGGGGGCTATTGCAACAGGCATTGGCTTCTCATCGCTTTACTTTAACAGTTCCTTCATTATTTTTGCGGCTGTCTTCATCTATGTTGCGCTACATGGACGTAAGAAGAGTCCGAGAACATATCTAGAAACAAAATATAGTAATTAAGAAGGAGGTCAACCCCCTCCTTTTTTTGTTAAAATTAACTGAAAACGCTTACAAAACATAAGATATAGGAAAAGAGAAGGGAAATGAAGGGGGAAGAAAGATGGGTGATAAAGGGAAACGTTTAGAAACTTCAATGATTCATAGTCAAGGTGATGATAATGGTCATGGAAGTTTGACTACGCCGATTTACCAAACATCGACGTTTTCGTTTCCATCTGCCTCTGTAGGGGAGAAGCGATTCGCAGGGGAAGATGACGGTTATATTTATACGAGGTTGGGTAATCCGACAGTAAAAACTTTGGAAGATCGAATAGCGACTCTTGAAGGTGGGGAAAAAGCACTCGCTTTTGCATCGGGAATGGCTGCCGTTTCAGCAGTATTGATTGCTTTAACGAAAGCGAATGATCATATCCTGTGTTCCAATGGATTATATGGATGTACGTTTGGACTCCTGACGATGCTGGAAGAGAAGTATAGCATTACCCACGACTTCAGTTTTATGGAGAGTGAAAAGGAATTACGGAGTCGACTGACGGAGAATACGGCTTGTATTTTTATTGAGACGCCGATCAATCCTACGATGAAAATGATTGATTTATCGATGGTAGCACGTGTCGCAAAAGAGTATGAGATTCCGGTCATTGTCGATAACACGTTCTGCACCCCGTACCTGCAACGACCGCTGGAATTAGGGTGCGATGTAGTGATTC
>NZ_JRNX01000573.1 GCF_000786645.1 Halobacillus sp. BBL2006 | reverse complement strand
ATCATAGGGACAATTCCAGCGCTTGTGGTGGCGTTGATGCAGGATCCGGCCATGGCGCTTTATGTCATCATTATTATCATCATTGTCCAACAGCTGGAGGGGAACCTGGTTGCTCCGCTGGTCCTTGGTAACCGACTTCATATGCATCCATTGACCATCATTTTAGTGCTTATCGTAGCTGCTCCATTATTCGGTTTTATCGGGATGGTCATCGCTGTTCCGTTATACGCGGTTACGAAGATTGTATTAAAGGACCTTTACAAAATGTATCAGAAGCACACATAAGAAAAGCCAGCTCCTTCGTGGGGGCTGGCTTTTTATCATTTCATAGAAACGTTTTTCATAATGAATCCGCTTTTTGGAAGAGCAGGCATTTTTCTGAGATTGTAGCTGTAATCTTGTTTTGGTACTGTATAGTGTAAGTGCTTCGACATGAAACGAAAGCTCGCCTGCAGTACTTCCAATGTTGGCCATTCGCCTGGACAGCGGTGCCCTTTGTAATAGTCGCCTCCGCCTTGAGGGATCAAATCAAAAAGTCCGCCTTTCCAATCTTGGAAACGTTCTGGTTGGAACTCATCAGGCTTCTCCCATAACTTTGGATCATGATTCGTTCCGTATATATCGATGATGACTAACTGGCCTTCTTTGAAGGGGTATTGCTGCCAGGTGAAATCATGGTCAACACGAGCGCCGAGAAACGGCACGAACGGATAATAGCGGCGTACTTCTTGAGCGAAGTGGAATAAATAATCATCATCTTCTGCGACTTGAGGTTTCGTTTCAGGATAATCCTCAAAAGCAACAGCTCCGAATGTGAGGAACTTAGAAATAGCGATGAGGGGACGAATCACATTTAAGAGTTCGATCGCAGCCATTCGCGTATCTAACAACTGCCCATCCAGATCTCTATGCACAGCCATCTCATAGAGGGCAGTACCTTCTTTCAATTCGAGCTTTCCTTCACGTATCTTCTTGATGAGGTCTTCAATCCATTTTTCTGAACGTTTACGAGCTTTTCGGCTCTCGATATGTTTAGGTCCAATTGCACTAAACCCATCAATCATATTGCTCAAATCGCGCGTCCGTTTGTCTACTTCCTTTTCTGTAAGAGGAACACCGGCCCATTCACATGCGGTTCTGCATAAAAGTTCACGTACCTCATCGTAAAGAACGACTTTTTTCATGCCTTGCCATTTTCCGGTGAACCTCTCCCAATATGTTGTCGTCAGTTCTCGTAGGTTTTCCAAGGCTTCAGGTGTCATAAGCGACATGAATAAAAGCTTGCGGTGGGTATGGGCGTCTCCATCCATCGTTTGAATGGCATCCTCTCCAAACAATGTTTTTAAGACGCGGCTTGGTAAGGCGCCGTTCCGATTCATTCGGTCAGTGTCATAGAAAAGCTTGGCACCTTCTTCTCCGCTTATGAGAGCGACTTTTTCACCTAGCAATCTTGTTTCGTATACGTCTAAATGGTGGCTTTGTACGCGCTTCGGTACAAATTCATAGCCATCCTTAAAAAGGGCGATGGTATTATCGATCGTTCGGTCTTTCGGAACTTTGACGGACATATGTACATTCCTCCAATAGGATCTAGTATGGTTAGTCCATTCCTTTTTTATTTAATGGATAAACCAGGCTGTCGTATGGGAAATGTCGAGGGAGAATCACTACCTTATTGTATTCGTTTTAATTTTTTCGCCACTTTTGTGAGAAAGGGCGGCTGCTTCATTGATAAGTGTCAGAAGAAGAGCATCTTCTTTGTTGATGTTAGGTTCAAATTCTGACGTGATCGCCGATACCCATTGTTCCATCGGCATCGATTCTGAAGCAGGTACATTTTCTGGAACAATCCAATCTTTATTCTGTAAGTGAGAGCTCTTTAATCGAATGTGACCATCTTCAATCAGTAATGTTCCTTCGGTTCCATACAATTCAAGCTTAAAAGGACTGCCGGTAGAAATAAAACTGGATTCTAAGGTGGCAACAATTCCAGAGTCGTATTCAACAATAGCCACTGAGAAGTCGTCTACCCCTCGGTTCATCATGGAATGCAGCGATCCTGTGACAGCTGTAGGACTTCCGGAAGAAAGGCGATTCGCAAGGTAGATAGGGTGGGCGCCAAGGTCAATCAAAGAACCGCCTCCACATGCCTCTTCATCAAAAAAGCGGTCCGGCAGCCAGCCTTTGGGATTCTCGTCCGTCGGGACAGCCCCATTATGAGCAACGCGGCACCTTAACATGTTCAACTTTCCCAGCAGCCCTTCATCGATCACTTGCTGGGCGAATAAATAGTAGGCTTCTGTCAGTCTAGGCAAGGAAATCATGAACTGGACACCAGCTTTATTGATTTCTTCAATCATTTCTTCGCAATCCTTTGTAGTAAAAGTCAGCACTTTTTCAGTGAAAATATGTTTTCCGTATCTGGCAGCAGCTATAATTACTTCTTTATGTAGACGCGTTGGTGTCGAAACAATGACAGCATCAATATTAGGATTAGATAGGACGGTATCCAGGTTCTTTTCAAAAGGTACGCCTAGTTCTTCGGCCCATTCTTCTCCACGATTGGGATCTTCATCCCAAATCATTTCTATCGACAATTCCGGGTTTTCATGTGCTTGTTCGGCATAATCCACCGCATGGACATGCCATTTGCTAAGTAGGGCTACGTTTAACATCAATAACACCTCTTCTAATAAAATTTTTTCTATTCATAGTTTACCATGCTTGCTCTTTAACATTAGGATAAAAAAAGCACAGCCAAATTTTGGCTGTGCTCGTAATTTTTAGGGGGAGGTCTTACATTCACATTATTCGACATAGCTTTCTTCTTTAGGGGGTTAAACGGAAAAAGTTTATTCGCAGGCTAGCTTATTGATGACTTCACGATGATCCGGATACTCCTCCAATAATTCTTCTTTATTGAATAACTCGAAATCTTCGAAGTCGAACCCCGGAGAGACCATGCAGCTGACGAGTGAAAATGTGTCCGCTTCATTTACGGATGACCCAAAAATGGTATGTTTCGGCACTCTGAATTGAGGGACTTCCCCTTGGTCAAAATCGAGTCCAAGTTTGACTTCTTCATACTTGCCATCCGGATGAATCATGTGGAT
>NZ_JRNX01000572.1 GCF_000786645.1 Halobacillus sp. BBL2006 | reverse complement strand
CGCCCGATGATCCTGCCGATCATTATGGAAGTGTGAGTATAGTAAAAACCCCGCTGTTTTCCAGCGGGGTTTTAATTATGCTTATTTTTAAGTTAAACGCTTGATCGCTTTTTTCATGTCAGGCAAATCAAGCGAGCCTGTTTCAAAAAAGTTTTTAACGATATATTTAGAGAAATTCACTGCGGATTGATAATCAATATGACCCGGTAGTGGAGCTTGGTCCTCAATAGCGACATCAATAATCACTGGTTTATTTGATACGAACGCTTGCTCCATTTTTGGCCCAAGCTCATCGTAGCTTTCTATCCTGTACCCTTCCCCACCGCAGGCTTCTGCAAATTTGGCGAAGTCCATCTCTCCTAGATTCGTGGCATAATTGACGTGACCCATCTGCTCCTGCTCATACTTAATCATTCCGATCTTACTGTTATTAAGGATAATCATTTTGATCGGTAAATCATACTTCACGGCCGTGACGAAGTCGTGCATCACCATCGTAAAACCGCCATCTCCTGCAACTCCGATCACTTGGCGATCAGGATAAGCTTTCTGGGCAGCAATTGCACCCGGCAGACCGCTTCCCATCGTCGCAAGCCAACCTGAAATAATGAATTTTTGATCGACTAACGGCAAGAACCTTGATACCCAAACCGTAACATTTCCGACATCCGCTGAAATGACTGCTCCTGACTTCATATGCTTCTCCAATTCATACATAACTTGCGGAGCATGGAGCGGATCCTCCGTAGATCGTTTTTCTTCCTGCAAAGCGATGCGCCAATTGTTCATTTTCTCCTGATACTCATTGAGGTAAGAACGTTCTTCCACTGGAGTGATCAGTTCAGTTAAACCAGCCAACGTTTCTTTCGCGTCGCCAGCAAGGCCTAATTCAATCGGGTAATACTTTCCTAAGTTCTCTGGTCGATAGTCGATTTGAATGGCCTTTACATGATCCGGTAAAAAGTCACGATAAGGAAATTGTGTGCCGATAAGTATTAATAAGTCTGTATTTTTTACAGCATGATAAGCAGGCTTTGTTCCGATTTGTCCATGTTGCCCCAGACAGTAGGGATGATTATCAGGAATAATACCTTTTGCCAAGAGACTAAGAACGATCGGTGCCTTAATGGCTTCTGCAAAATTGATCAATTCTTCCTTTGCATCTACCGTTCCCTTTCCAGCTATGATCACAGGTTTTTCAGCATTTTCAATAAGATCTCTTGCCTCCATCATGTGGACGGTCTTCGGCACAATATCAGGCTTGTAATAACCTCTTGAGGTTAAGCGGACATCATCCTTTTGCTTCTTGGCAAACAAATCATCAGGTACGATCAGGACAGAAACCCCACTATTAGCATAGGCTTCTCTAACGGCCTGATCAAGCAAGTCTGGGAGCTGTGCTTCTGTTTCAGCACGTTTATTCCAAACAGAGACATCATCAAACATACGCTCGAGATTGATCTCTTGAAAGGCTCCTGTCCCTACTTCATCACTATGCACCTGGCCGACAATAGCTAAAACAGGTGCTTTGTCAGCTTTTGCGTCATACAAGCCATTCATTAAGTGGACGGCTCCAGGACCTGCAATCGATAAGCAAACCCCTAGCTTCCCTGTCAATTTGGCATAAGAAGCAGCAGCGAGAGCCCCTATCTCTTCATGCCGTACTTGTATAAAAGATATTTCCTCCTGCCTTTTCCTTAAATCATCAATTAATTCGTTGATAGAATCTCCCGGCATTCCGTAAATATGGTCAACGCCCCAATCAATTAGTTGTTGGGCCATTACATCCCCAGTACGTTTTTCATTGAACATTTCAGGCTCATCCTTTCACATTCCCTGGTATATTGATTAGTCTTTAGCTTTCTGTATTACCGTTATTCATAAAAGATAAACTAATATTGGAAACGAAACCGTAACTATTGTGAAAATAAGGAGCATATTCAAAAGATTCTCAACAAAAAAACCCTACCTATAATATAGGCAGGGATTCTGCTTAATCTTCTACAACCAAGTTCTTCTCAAACCGGCTGATATCTTTATCTGCACCAATGACAATTAAAATGTCACTTTCCCGAATCTCCTCTGTGGCCATAGGAGAAACGATAACATCTTTCTTCCTCTTAATCGCGACAACGTTACAGCCATATTGGGCACGGATGTCAAGGTCTACAAGGGTACGACCGCTCATCTTACTTCCCGCTTTGACCTCGACGACACTATGGTCATCTGATAATTCAATATAGTCGAGAATATTGTTCGAAATAATATTATGTGCAATTCGTTTACCCATGTCACGCTCGGGGTGAACGACGTGATCGGCACCGATCTTATTCAAAATCTTTTCATGGTAATCATTTTGTGCTTTTACGGTAATCTTTTTGATGCCCATTTCTTTCAGCATCAATGTTGTGAGCATGCTTGCTTGAATATTATCACCAATTGCTACAATCACATGATCAATGTTTCTCAAGCCTAACTCTCTCAATACGTTTTCGTCCGTAGAATCTGCAATGACGGCATGAGCTGCAATATCCCTATATTCATTCACTTTATCTTCATCCAGATCCAAAGCAAGAACTTCCATGCCTTCTCGGCTTAATTCTCTGCAAATGCTGCCTCCGAATCGGCCAAGCCCAATAACGGCGAATTCTTTTTTCATGACATATCCTCCATCTTCTCAATCAAAATCTAAGGTTATTTTATCATACAACTTTCGATAAAACACAAAAAGTAGAGAAGATGGCACTTCTCTACTTTTTCCCTTTAATATAATCTGCATCAAACAGGAACATCCTCATTAATAAAATGAGAGATGGGAGGAGTAAAAGCAAACCGGCAATAAACACAACGATGAGTGCTACAGCCATCGTTTCATTGGTTACACCACTCGAAAGGGTCACATAAGGGTGAAGCAGATACGGCAAGTGTGAAGCTCCGTATCCAAAGAAGGCGACTAAGAACTGGAACATCACTGCAATGAACGCCCAGCCATAATGCTTTCCTTGATAAACGAGGAAAACAGCAGCCATGAAGAAGGCAACAGATATACCAAACACCCACCATAATTCAATTGCACGCTGATAGTGATCTTGATTCTGTTGACTTAAAGCAATAAATGTCGTCAAGCTGGCAATAATCGTAGGAGAGCTCCAAAACAAGGCATATTTTCTCACTAGTTCTAACGCTGATTGGTCTCCTGCGCGATTCGCATAATACGTTAAAAACATAGAGCTGATGTATAAGACAGAAACGATCGCTAAAAATACAACACTCCATGAATAAGGACTTGTAAGCAGTTCGCCTGTAAGCAAATGCACCCCTGTATCCGTTTCTTCAATGAAACCACCTTCAGAGATCGTCAATGCAGTAGACAATGAAGCG
>NZ_JRNX01000571.1 GCF_000786645.1 Halobacillus sp. BBL2006 | reverse complement strand
GCGGGGAAGGGGGTGGACCAGAGACGATCGTTTCGAGAAAGACTTGAGCGTCAGCAAATTCTTCTCGTAAAGGCTCTTCCCATTCCTTAATGAAGGATGTTGCATCCGTTTTGTCTCTATCGACCCGGACAAGGACTTGACCGGTGTTTTCACCTGAGCGCTGTAAACCGGAACTGAAGATATTTGGAAGTCCGGAACCAGTGTACACAGCTGATTCTGTTATTGTCTCATCATTCTCTCGTAAAAATTCTTCCATATATTTCAAATGCTCTTCAGTCTCCTCTATAGGTGTTCCTTGCGGATACTCGACAGAAATGGTGACTTCGGGACGGTCAGCTGCGGGAAAGAACTCAAAAGGAATTTTAATAACTAATAAGGCAAGCAGTACACAAACGATTAAACCCGTTATAGAGGTCAGCCACGGTTTCTTAGTAATCTTCGGTAAAAGGGTGTCTGCATAAACCTTTTCTAATCCATTAAATAAACCACCAAGTATTCCTTGCTTGGCTGTAGATTTTTTCCTTCTTTTCCTTCTAGCATATTGAACAGTTGGAATTAATGTCAGCGCCATGACTGTCGATGCTAACACTGTAAATATGAGTACAGAAGGCAAAGCTCGAATGAAATCCCCATTGGAACCTGATAGAAAAGTTAAAGGGAAAAAGCTGAATATAATCATCAGCGTTGAAGTAATGATGGATTTACCAACTTCCCTGACACCTCGAATTGTACCTTCCAAAGGACCGTCTCCGAGTTGAAATCTGCGTTGAATGTTGTCATTGACTACTATAGCGTCATCGACGAGAATTCCGATAGCGATGATCATTCCAATAATCGATATCTGATTCAAATCAACTCCTACATAAGGAAGGGGAATTAATCCAATGATGATAGAAATCGGGATGGCCAGTGCGACTAGTAATGCAGAAGAAATCGGCAAGCCTAAAACCATAATAATAACGACGGCAATTAAAGAGATGGAGAAAGAACTAATAAGGTTACTGAACACTTCCTCGATAATCGTACTCTGTGTGTAAAATTGATCGACAGTGATAGAAGAAGGAAGGTCAGACTCTAATTCTTCTACTTTCGTTGTGATCTGTTCTTGCAAAGAAGAAATATTGACGCCTTCTTTTGCTAATACCGTTATAGATAATGCTGATTGGTCACCCACGGAAATCAAGTCGTTGACATCCTTATTGGTAATATCAATTGAACCGACTTCTTGAAGTGTTAATGGGTCTCCATTAGGAGTTGTTCCAACTGAAAGTTCATTAAGCTCTTCGATATCTGAGTATTTATCAAATATCAGTTGATAGATCTGACCCTCTTCTTGTTGGGTACCGATCGCCGATGGCGCGATCTCCTTGCGAATCGCATCAATCACTTGAAAAGGAGCAATCTGGTTGTCCTGAAGTTGCTCATTGTCTAACTGAACGGATACTTTTTGTTCCGGAAGCCCTTTGACAAGCAGTGATTCTACACCCGTGATATTTGTAAGTTCTGAACGCCACGTTTCAATGTCTTCCCTTAAACGATATAAGTCTTCGGGTGAATCTGCCAGCAAATGGTAGGAAGCTACCGAAGAAGTTGTTAAATCTGTATTAACCTCAGGGTCTTGTACTTCATCTGGAAACCCTCTTGAAACGTCGGAAACGATTTGCCTAATCTTCGAATTGACAGTATTGCTGTCTGCATCTCCACTTAGGGTAGCAGTTATCGATCCGAATCCGGTGGTTGATGCAGATGTGACTTCATCAACTCCCTTTACGTTAAGAAGTTCTTCTTCTATGGGATTCGTAACGGTTCTTTCCATTTCTTCAGGAGTTGCTCCAGGATAAACGGTAGAAATGGAGGCTATGTTTACATTGATTTCGGGAATTTCTCGCTTAGGTAGCTGTAAATAAGTGAATATACCCGTGAAAATGAGAAGTACAATAAAGACCCAGACGATTTTATTGTA
>NZ_JRNX01000570.1 GCF_000786645.1 Halobacillus sp. BBL2006 | reverse complement strand
CAGTGGAAGACAGTTCGTTTACTTCAGGGCGCCGAGGTGTAGCCGGAACCATCTTTGTTCATAAATTAGCGGGGGCAAAAGCAGATACCGGCGCATCGTTGTCAGAAGTCAAAGGGGTAGCAGAAAAAGTCATTGCTAACGTCCGCTCAATGGGCGTTGCCTTGAGTCCTTGTATCATGCCTGCCTCAGGAGAACCTGGTTTTGAGCTTGCGGATGATGAAATGGAAATGGGTGTTGGAATCCATGGTGAGCCAGGAATTGAAACGAAAAAGCTTGCTTCTGTCGATGAAATTGCTGGTGAGCTGATAGAAAAAGTGTTGCCTGAATTGGAGTTGTCAGATTCGGATGAAGTAGCCGTCATGGTCAATGGCATGGGCGCCACACCTGAAATGGAATTGTACGTTTTTAACCGAAAAGTACAAGATATCTTATCCAGTCAAGGTATCAAGGTTTATCAGACGTTTGTCGGCGAGTACATGACGTCATTGGAAATGGCTGGCTGCTCATTAACTGTACTGAAATTGGACGATGAATTGAAAGAGCTGCTTGAAGCTCCATCAAAAGCCCCGGCATTTCGGAAGTAGGAGGAGTTCAGATGAAATTCGAAGTAGAACATGCGGTAGACTGGATCACGAAGGTAAATGAGAAAATTCAGGAGCAGAAAGATTATTTGAGCTCGCTTGACCGTGCGATTGGCGACGGTGATCACGGTATCAATATGGCACGAGGATTTCAGGAGGTTGCGAACGTTCTTCCAAATGAAGAATTTGGAGAAGTCTCAGACGTACTGAAAAAAACTGCTACAACCGTCATGTCCAAAGTGGGCGGCGCATCCGGACCGTTGTACGGAACCGTATTTCTGAAAATGGCCACAGCCGCTAAAGGGGCCGAAGTGGATGATGCCACTTTTGTAAAAATGGTTGAAGCAGCTGTTGATGGAGTGAAGCAGCGCGGAAAAGCAGAGGAAGGCGAAAAGACGATGATTGACGTCTGGTCTCCTCTGTTGAGTTCGCTGAAGGAAGAATCAGAAGTGAACAGCGAAAAAATCAGAGAGGTCGCTCACTCTTCGATGGAATCTACGAAAGATATGGTCGCTACCAAGGGACGGGCAGCCTACTTGAAAGAGCGCTCGAAAGGACACCTTGATCCAGGAGCGGTCTCTTCTTATTATGTGTTCGAAGCGTTAGCGGAAACAATGGAGAAAGGGTGATGCTTGATGTCTAACGCAGCGATCGTCCTTGTTTCTCACAGTGAAAAAGTAACCGAAGGAATACAATTACTGCTCGAACAAGTTGTCGGTGAAGTTTCAATACAGACAGCTGGCGGAAATGAGGATGGAGGAATCGGCACTAGTCTCGAAAGGATCCAGGATGCTATCCAAAATGTCGGTGACGGCGGAGCAGTCGTTTTTTATGACTTAGGAAGCGCGAAGATGAATGCCGAAATGGCCATCGAAATGCTGGAGCTGGAAAACGTCCATCTTTCTAATGCACCGATCTTGGAGGGCGCGTATCTTGCAGCAGTGGAAGCGAGTGTCGGGAAATCTGTTGAGGAGATTTTGGGATCACTGGAAAAAGAGTTTGGGAAAAGTGAATAAGTACATCGTAGAGGTCATCCATTAGTTGGATGGCCATTTTTTTGCAGATTAAGCTGGTGAAATATCAGTCTATTGTTGAGGGGAGCAATCGAATGAGACAGTGAGGGATGAAGACGGATAGTCACATTTTTTAAACTGTAAGCCATCGTGAGACTGGGAATCGATCAAAAGGAGCGTAGAATCAGCGAAACGCCAGAGGGAATCGCTCAGATGAGGCAAATCATCAACGGAAAAATAGGCTATATCGCTCAAAGCAGGAAAAGAATCGCTCAAACCGCAGATTGCGTCATGCAAAGTAGTAATGCACCAAATTGAAGACGGATAGTCATATTCTTTAAACTGTAAGCCACAGTGAGACTAGAAATCGATCAACAGGAGCGTAGAATCAGCGAAAATCCAGAAGAAATCGCCCAGATGAGGCAAATCATCAACGGAAAAATAGGCTATATCTCACAAAGCATAGAAAGAATCGCTCAAACCGCGCATTTAGTCGAACTCTTGGCGGTAGGATACCGCTTAATCAAAATTAGTAAATTTTAATTTATAGATTCTGCCACGGTTTTCACCGCAATGCTCCAAATGAAGGGAACTCAGTATTCGATTGGCCGTACTTGCCGATCCAATTCTTAAAAAAGTTCTTAATCTGCCATTCGAGATAGGTGGACCAAAAAATAGGAAGTAGTCTTTCAATGCATCTATATGGGCTTTCCCATCCCGAAAACCGCATTCTTGACATTGCCACGTTCCATGTTTTCGTCCCATAGGATTATTGCCACAATTCGAACAGTGGACACCATTTTGTATATCCGTCGAGGAAACTTTGTACCTAGAAGCGTAGTCATATTGATGACTACAATGGTTCTTGAGTAAGGATGAGGATAATTGTTCAAATTGCTTCTTAGTTAGAAAAGGCTCGTGAAATTGGGACACGATTTCTGTGATTTTTTCAGGAAGGTTATAAGTGCGGATAACAAAATCTAAAGAAGGATCATTCGAGGAAAATATAGCGTCGGGATGACTGTGGGCGATGAGGCAGTGAATGGGTGGAGAGGGAAGGTTATGAAGGGAAAGCCGTTTTTCTAATTGAAGCTTGTGACGTCTTACTTGGGTAACTGGACTATCAAACGCTTGCACATCATTAGCTATGGTTCGAGTGAGCTGATGGTTTTTCTGATCATAATACAGCGTCCCTGCTAGATTCTTCACTTCGATTAATAATATGCACTTGTTCGTTAGGATGATGTTATCATTTTGGAAAAAGTGGGTGCCGTCGTTTAGCCGGATATCGTGGAAAATGTGGTAGTCATCAGGGAGAAAGGACAGAGGATAGATGAGGGCTAATTCTCCTTTGTATCCAGCTAATTCTTTGGCCAATTTTTCTTTCAGCTTTAAATAATTGGGAT